>NZ_SDPL01000225.1 GCF_004135055.1 Agromyces binzhouensis
GCCGCCGAGAACGCGGCGATCGCGTCGGGCCAGGTGCCCGGTGCGGCATCCGACGCGCCCGCCGGCTCGGGCTTCGGCCTCGGCGGCGGCGCTGGTGCGAAGGGCGCCCCCTCCGAGGAGGAGATGGCGGCCCTGCAGAAGCTGCTCGGCCGGTGACCGGCTCCATCGACGTGCTGGGGCGGAGAGCTCCGGCGTAGTGTTGGACCCGCGGCCCACGCCGCGGACGAGGACGGAGCGACGATGACGACCGGTGACCCCGACTACCGCGACTCGGGCCTCGAGTTCGCACCCGACTTCCTGCTCGGATCGGCGACCGCGTCGTACCAGATCGAAGGTGCGGCGACGGAGGACGGCCGAGGGCCGTCCATCTGGGACACCTTCAGTCACACGCCCGGCAAGGTCTGGAACGACGACACGGGGGACGTCGCGTGCGACCACTACCGCCGGTGGGAGTCCGACCTCGATCTCATGGCCGAACTCGGGCTCGAGGCGTACCGCTTCTCGATCGCGTGGCCGCGCATCCAGCCGACCGGCCGCGGGCCGGCGAACGAGGAGGGGCTGGCGTTCTACGAGCGTCTCGTCGACGGACTGATCGCCCGAGGCATCCGCCCCATCGCGACGCTCTACCACTGGGACCTGCCGCAGGCGCTCGAGGACGAGGGCGGTTGGACCAACCGCGCGACGGCCGAGGCGTTCGCGGACTACGCGCGGATCGTGGGTGAGCGGCTCGGCGACCGCGTCGCCGTGTGGACGACGCTCAACGAGCCGTGGTGCTCGGCCTACCTCGGCTACGGATCGGGCGCGCACGCGCCCGGCCTCCTGGACGGCGCGAAGGCGCTCGCCGCGGTGCACCACCTGAACCTCGCGCACGGACTGGCCGTGTCCGCGCTCCGAGAGGTCGTCACGAACGACCCGGGCTTCTCGATCACGCTCAACCTGCACGTCATCCGCCCCTCGGGCGAGACGGGGCACGAGGCCGCCCGGCGCATCGACGGCCTGGCCAACCGGGTCTTCCTCGGACCGCTCTTCGGCGACGGCTACCCGTCCGACGTCATCGAGGACACCGCCGAGGTCGCGGACTGGTCGTTCGTGAAGCCGGGCGACACCGAGCTCATCGCGCAGCCGATCGACCTGCTCGGCGTGAACTACTACTCGACCGTGACCGTGCGGATGTGGGACGGCGTGTCGCCGCGCGTGAACGCGGACGGCCACAAGGACATGGGCGGGACCGCGTGGCCCGGCTCCCAGCACGTCGAGTTCCTCGAGCAGCCGGGACCGTACACGGCGATGGGCTGGAACATCGACCCGTCGGGGCTCGAGGACCTCCTCATCGCGCTCCACGGCGCGTACCCCGAGGTGCCGCTGATGATCACCGAGAACGGGGCCGCCTTCGACGACGTCGTGACGGAGGGACCGGACGGGCCCGAGGTGCGCGACCTCGACCGCATCGACTACCTCCGGCGGCACTTCACGGCCGCGCACCGCGCGATGGCCCGGGGCGTCGACCTCCGCGGCTACCAGGTGTGGTCGCTCATGGACAACTTCGAGTGGGGCTACGGCTACTCCAAGCGGTTCGGCATCGTCCGGGTCGACTACGACACGCTCGAGCGCCTCCCGAAGGCGAGCGCCCGGTGGTTCGCGGAACTCATCCGGACGCGGCGGATCCCCGAGTAGCGGGGCGCATCCGCTACCCGCTGGAGCGCGGCCCCGTGCCCTCGCGGAGCTCGCGCGCGAGGTGTGCGACCACCGCGGTCAGGTCGCCGCCGTGCTCCTCGGCGACCTTGAGCTGGCGCTGGTAGCCGGCACCCTCGTCGATCGTGCGGCGGATCCTCTGGAGCTCGACCGCGCAGCCGAGGCGCTCCGCGAACGGTGCGAGCGTGACGAGCAGGTCGCCGAGCGCGTCCGCGACGGGGCGCTCGGCGCCCGCGGCGTCCGTGATGATCTCCGCGTGCATGCCGTACCGGGCGGCGCGCCACTTGTTCTCGCGCACGTACCAGGGCGGCATCGTCGGCAGGGTCTCGCCCTGGTCGAGCCGCGTGGACATCCAGTCGACGAGGCACTGGATCAGGGCCGCGATGGCGCCGATCTCGTCGGCCGACGACACGCCGTCGCACACGCGGACCTCGACGGTGCCCCAACGCGGCGAGGGGCGGATGTCCCAGCGCACCTCCGTGTGGTCCTCGATGACACCGGTCCGGATGAGGTCGTCGACGTAGCGTTCGTAGGTCGACCAGTCGGGCAGCTGGTACGGCAGGCCTGCCGTCGGCAGCTGCTGGAACATCAGCGCCCGGTTCGAGGCGTAGCCGGTCTCGACGCCGGCCCAGAAGGGGCTCGAGGCCGACAGCGCCTGCAGGTGCGGCACGAAGGCGAGCAGGCCGTCGAGGATGGGCAGCGCCTTGTCGCGCTCCTCGATGCCGACGTGGACGTGGATGCCCCAGATCATCATGTTGCGGCCCCACCACCGCGTGCGCTCGATGAGCTTGCGGTACCGGGGCTTGTCGGTGAGCCGCTGGTCGTACCAGCGGCTGAACGGGTGGGAGCCGCTGCACATCAGCTCGTACTCGCCGATCCGGTCGAGCACGGCCCGCACCTCGGCCACCTGCCCGGTGAGGTCGTCGACGGCGCCGGCGACGTCGCGGTGCACGCCGCTGACGAGCTCGACGGTGTTCGTGAGGAGCTCCGAGGTGATGAACGGATGCGGCGTCCCGTCGGCATCGCCGAGCTCCGCGAGCACGCGGTCGCCCACCGAGGCGAGCTCACCGGTCGAGCGGTGCACGATGGCGAGCTCCCATTCGATGCCGACCGTCGATCGCTCGGATCGCGCGAACTCGATCCCCATGCGGCACCCCCGTCCCGCGCCAGTGGGCGCAGGGCCATCATGACACGGCGGATCGCTCCGGGGTCGGAGTTGCGGGTCGCGGGAGAGCCGGCCTACCCTCGCGCCGACGCCATCGCTAGCATGTAATGCATGACATATCACCGGCGCCGCAATGGGTGACGCGTCCCCGCTGCTCGAGGTCGCGAGCCTGCGCGAACAGGTCGAGCGCGCGCTCGCCTCCCGGATCGTCGCCGGCGAGGTCGAACCGGGCGAGGTCCTCACGGTGCCCACGACGGCGGCCGAGTTCGGCGTCAGCGCGACCCCGGTGCGCGAGGCGATGCTGGACCTCGCGCGGCGCGGGTTCCTCGCGCCGATGCGCAACCGGGGCTTCCGTGTCACGGAGGTCTCGCTCGACGAAGTGCGCCAGCTCCGCGAGGTGCGTCGTCTGCTCGAGGTGCCGCCGATGCGCGAGCTCGCCGGTCGCGTCCCCGAGGAGGCGGCGGCGCAGCTCGTCGACCTCGCCGGCGAGATCGTCCGCGCGGGCGACGAGGGTCGCTTCCAGGACTACCTCGAGGCCGACACCACCTTCCACCTCACGCTCCTCGGCCTGACCGGCAACCGGTACCTCGTCGACGTCGTCCGCGAGCTGCGCCAGCAGACGCGGCTGACCGGCCTCGTCGAACTGGCCGAGACCGGCGCGCTGACCGAGTCGGCGCTCGAGCACGCCGAGCTCGTCCGCCTGCTCGTCGACGGACGCGGCGATGCCGCAGCCGACCTGATGTCACGCCACATCGGGCACGTCGGCGGCATCTGGAGCGGCGAGAACGAGGACTGAGGCGGCGGCGTGCGGGTCGTGGTCATCGGGGCGGGCGTCATCGGCGCCGCCTGCGCGCTCGCCCTCGTCGAGCGCGGCGCCGAGGTCGTGGTCGTCGATCGGGTCGGCGTCGCGGGCGAGACCTCCAGCCGGTGCGAGGGCAACCTGCTGGTGAGCGACAAGGCGCCCGGCCCCGAGGCCGACCTCGCGGTCGCCTCGAACGCGATGTGGCGAGCGCTCGCCGAGCGGCTCGACGCCGATCGGCGCGACGGGCGGCCGGCGACGGAGTTCGAGGCGAAGGGCGGGATCGTCGTCGCCTTCCAGGGGGGAGAGGCGGCGCTGGAGCGGTTCGCCGCCGCGCAGCGGGCGACGGGCATCCGCGCCGAGGCGTTGGACGCCGCCGCGCTCGCGGATGCCGAGCCGCACCTGTCGTCCGAGGTCGCGCACGCCGTCCGCTATCCCGACGACGCGCAGGTGCAGCCCTCGAACGCGACGCAGGCGCTGCTCGCGGAGGCGATGCGGCACGGCGCGCGCCTCGTCGTCGCCGAGGTCACCGGACCGATCGGCGGGCCCGACCGACTCGCCGGCGTGCGGACGAGCACGGGTGCGATCCCGGCCGACGTCGTCGTGAACTGCGCGGGGCCGTGGTCCGCGGAGGTCGCCTCGCGACTCGGCGCGCGCCTCGACATCCGCCCGCGGCGCGGCATGATCCTCGTGACGACCCCCATGCCGCAGCGCGTGTTCCACAAGGTCTACGACAGCGACTACGTCGGGGCGGTCGGGTCGGGCGACGCCGCACTGCAGACCTCGACCGTCGTCGAGTCGACGCCCGGCGGAACGGTGCTCATCGGGTCCAGCCGCGAGCGCGTCGGCTTCGACGAGCGGCCGGGCGTCGCCCCGGCGGCGGCGATCGCGGCCAAGGCCGTCCGGCTGTTCCCGTTCCTCGAACGGACGATGCTCCTGCGCAGCTACGTCGGGTTCCGCCCCTACGCGCCCGACCACCTGCCGGTCATCGGCCCCGATCCGGATGTCGCGGGGCTCGTGCACGCGACGGGACACGAGGGTGCGGGCATCGGCCTCGCGCCGGCCACCGCCGAACTCGTCGCGCACGCCGTGCTCGACGCACCGACCGAACTCGATCCGACCCCGTTCCTGCCGAGCAGGGACGGCCTCCGGGAGACCGCATGATCATCACCGTCGACGGCGAGCCCGTCAGGGGCCGGGACGGCCAGACCATCGCCGGCGTGCTCATCGGCGCCGGTCGCATCGCGTGGCGGACCTCGCAGACCGGCGGCCTCGGCGTGTTCTGCGGCATCGGCGTCTGCCACGACTGCCTCGTCACGGTCAACGGCGTCGAGGGCGTGCGCGCGTGCCGCCGCGAGGCCGTCGACGGCGACCGGATCGAAGGCGAGGTGCGGCCGTGACGCACGTCGCGATCCTCGGCGGGGGCCCTGCCGGGCTCGCGGCCGCGCAGT
>NZ_SDPL01000226.1 GCF_004135055.1 Agromyces binzhouensis
CGCCGACGGGTTCGCCGCGGCATCCGCCCCGCTCTGGATGCGCGACACGGACACCTCGGCCGCGCTCGCGGGTGCGGCGCTCGACCTGGCCGTGGAGGCCGCGGCCGGCGCCGCACCCGAGCGTCGCGACTGACTCAGCCGCCGTTCCGCGGCAGCGGGATCACCGGGCACTCGAAGTACCGGAGCACCCCGCCCACGGCGAGGTCGCCCGCGTCGGCCGCCGCCCACAGCTCCTCGTCGGAGTCGAGCACGCCGTCGCCGTCGAGGTCGCCGGAGGCGAGCGCCGCCGGATAGCCGTTCGGCAGCAGCACCTCGGTGACGACCCAGCGTCCGCCGCGGTACCCCGGGTCGCCCGGCGCGGCCGTCGCGACGTTGGTCTGCGTCCCCTCCGGGAAGGCGTAGATCGGCTGGAAGGATCCGGCGGGCGCGCCGGTTCCCGAGAAGTCGGTCGGCGTGCCGACCGTGCGGTACTGGGTGCCGTCGACCCAGAACGACGCCCCGCCCACGCCCGCGGCGTTCGCGGCCGGGGCCGCGGCCAGGACCCCTCCGACGGTGAGGGCGGCAGCGGCCGCCGCACCGAGCAGCTGGCGGATCCGAGTGGTGTGCATGAGGTTCCCCTTCCGTTCGACCGCCGGTTCCGACGGCCTTCCAGCAGTCAATGCCCGACCGGTCGCGGCGGCGACGGGGAAGCGGTGACGGTGCGCTTACCGTCCGCTTACGCGGGGATTACGGCGATCGCCGGGGCCGCCCGTGCCCGATCGGCGGGTTCAGGGGATGTAGTCGACGAGCCCCTGCGGTGCGACGGCGGCACGGTAGCGCTCGACGAGCTCGCGCCATCCGAAGCCCTCGGTGTACTCGTGCTCGTAGACGGCCTCGGTGAAGTGCCACAGGAGGTACGGGTGCGCGCCGAGCGAGTACAGCGCGCCGAAGTCGCGCGCGGCGAACGCGGCGCGCTCGGCCTCGGTGAGCACACGGTCGTCGGTCGGCCCGGCGGGCGTCCCGCCGCCCGCGAGCCAGCGTTCGACGAACGCGGGCGGATCGGCGACGTACTCGGCGACGGTCGCGTCGCCGAGCTCGACCGCCCGGATGAACTTGTCGACCATGTACCTGCTCATCAGCGGGTGCTCCAGAGGAAGAAGGGGCTCGTGGAGAAGCGCGACTCGGGCACGTCGACGACATCGGCGGCGCGGCCGCCCATCGCCGCGAGCGCCGCGACCGCGTTCAGGAACTGCGAGGTCATGCTGCCGGCCGCCGTCAGGCGGTCGACCTCGCTGCACACTCGGATCGCGCCGTCGAGGTCGCCGTCGCGCATCCATCCGGCGGCGAGCGCGTCGAACTCGGGGTCCGGTGACCCGGCGAACGTGCGCGGGCCGCCCACGTCGTTCGCCATGTGTCCGGACGTGAGGATCCCGACCCGCGCATCCGAGTCCCACTCCTCGATCGCTCGTCGCAGGTGCTCCCCCAACGCGACGAACCGGCGCACCGACGGCACGGGCGGCATCGACGCGTTCGCATGGATGGGCACGACAGGGATGTCGAGTTCCGGCCGCACGTACTGCAGCGGGATGACGAACGCGTGGTCGAGGCGCCACTCCAGGCTCACCGAGAAGTCGATCGCGTCGGGCTGCACGCTGCGCCCCGCGATCCGATCCGCGAGCTCGCGGTGGCCGGTCAGCTCGGCGTACTCCATGCCGAACGTGCGCACCTCGTTCTCCCACGTGCCGTGGTAGGCGTCGGCCTTCCCGATGGCGAAGGCGGGGGAGTTGTCGTAGAAGAACTGCCGGAGATGGTCGGTGCCGATGACGACGAGCACGTCGATCTCGTGCGAGACGACCGCCTCGCGGATGCGGGCGAAGTTCGCCGCGATCGGCTGCAGGTCGTCGGGCACGGGATCGGTCATGGCCCGCCAGAGGAGCGGGTTGTGCGGCGTGACCGCAGCGAGCACGAGCTCGGCCATCGGGTTCCTTTCCTCGGTCGCGGGGACGGGTCTCAGATCCCGAACAGCCCGCGGGCGTTGTCCAGCAGGATCTTCCGTCGCGACTCGTCCTTGAAGGGCAGCTCGGCGAACTCGTCCATCCAACGATCGGCGGTCATCACGGGCCAGTCCGAGCCGAAGAGGACGCGGTCGGTGATGAGCGAGTCGGCGTACCGCACGACCTCGGGCGGCAGGTACTTCGGCGCCCAACCGGACAGGTCGAGGTAGACGTTCGACTTGTGCCACACCATCGCGAGGTTCTCGAGGTGCCACGGCCAGGCCGGGTGCGCGCTGATGATCTTCAGCTCGGGGAACTCGGCGGCCACGTCGTCGATGTAGGGCACGGGCCTGGCGTTCTCGAGCCGGTAGCCGCCACCGCCCGGAGTGCCGGCGCCGGCGCCCGGGAAGCCCGAGTGGAACATGACGACGAGCCCGAGCTCGGCGCAGGCCTCCCAGATCGGGAAGAACCGCGCATCGTTCGCGAGGAACTTCTGCCGCGACGGGTTGAGCTCGCCGACGCCCTTGATGCCGTACTCGTCGTGCATGCGCCGGATCTCGGCGATCGCCGCCTCGCCCTTCCACGGGTCGATGCCCGCGAACGCGAGGAACACGTCGGGATGATCGGCCTGCGCGCGCCCGAGCAGGTCGTTGGGCGCTCCCTTGATGCCCGACGTGGTCTCGGAGTCCGAGTTCACGATGACGGCCATCATGCGCCGCTCGCGGTACTGATCGGCCTGCTCGGCGAACGAGACCACGGGCCGCTCACGCCCGAAGTGCTTCGCCATCTGCTGGTGGCGCTTGCCCATCGCGGCGAGGAACTCCTCGGTCTGCGGGTGGGTGTGCACGTCGATGGCGACGAGGTCGTCGGGGCTGGTCATGCGCGGGTCCCTTCCGGTGCGAGGTCGTGGGCGGGGGCGACGGATGTCGCGCCGCGGGCGAGCGAATCGGCGTCGCCCGCGCCGAGCATCGGCGCCGCCCGCAGCGCGGGCCGTCCGCTGACGTGGAACACGGTGCTCGGTGCGGGAACGCGCAGCGGCGCGCCATCCGGCCCCTCGATCTCCTCGACGAGGCCCATCGAGGCGATCTGCGGGTCGTCGAACAGGTCGGCGACGGTGTTCAGCGGCCCGTGCGGGATGTCGTGCGCGGCGAGCCGGTCGAGCCAGTGCTGCCGCGGCATCCGCTCGGTGATCGCCTTGAGCTCGGCGTCGAGCCCGTCGTAGTTGCGAACGCGGGCCTCGCGCGTCGCGAAGCGCGGGTCGTGCGCCAGGTCGGGTCGTTCGAGCACGTCGAGGAGGCCCGTCCAGAACTTCTCGGGCACCGACATGTGGATGACGAACGCCTTGCCGTCGGAGCCGACGCAGGCATACGCCTGGGCGCGTCGCGGCCGCGAGTCCGGCCCGGCGACCTGCCCCGTCTCGAGGTAGGTCGACGCGGCCTCGGTGAGGAAGTCGATGAGCGAGCCGACCATCGACACCTCGACGTGCTCGCCCCCGCCGCCCGGGCGCCGCCCGCGGGCGTGGAGCGCCGCGAGGATCGCCTGCGACGCGGAGAGACCCGAGAGCAGGTCGGAGAACGCCGGGCCGAGCGGGCGGAGCGTGTCGGCCGGCACGACCTGGCTGTACATCGCGCCGACGGCCGAGATGACCGTGTCGTACGCGGGCCGCGCGGCGTAGGGCCCGTCGGGGCCGAAGCCCGTGATCGAGCAGGTGATGATGCTGGGGTTCAGCTCGCGCAGCGCGTCGGGGCCGAATCCGAGCCGGTCGGCGACGCCGGGACGGAAGTTCTCGATGAGCACGTCCGCCTCGCCGGCGAGCTCGCGCAGTGCGGCGAGCCCCTCGTCGCTCTTCAGGTCGAGCGACGCCGCGCGCTTGCCGCGGTTGTACGCGGCGAACTGCGGGCTCATCGCGCCGCGACCCTCCCAGCGCCGCATTGGGTCGCCGTCCGGCGACTCGACCTTCACCACGTCGGCGCCGAGGTCGGCGAGGAGCTTGGCCGCGTAGGGCCCGGAGATGTACTGGCCGAGTTCGATGACGCGGATGCCCGCCAGCGGGCCCGCGCCGTTCACCCCGTCGCCGGTGTCGTGATCGCGATTCATCGGGCCTGCTCCTCTCGGTGCTCGTTCCTGAGGTCGTCGGGGCGGGTGTCGAGCACCGTCCAGCCGCGCTGGACGAGCACGAGGTGCAGCGGCACGGCCTTCGACACGAGCGACGACGTCGGACACCGCCGCGCCGCCTCGCGCAGCAGCGCAACGGCCTGCTCAGGCGGCGCGTCGTCGTCGATGCGGAGCTCGACCACGAACCAGAGCGGATGCGCCGGCGCGCCCTCGACGAGGTGCTCGCCCCGGAGGTCGAGGCACGTCCGCACCTCGGCCTCGAGCGAGCGCACCGCGACATCCGCCGCCGCCCAGGTCTTCGCCGCCCAGCCGAGCATGCAGAACGCGATCGAGCTGAGGAGGTACCGCATCGGACTCGGTGCGGAGTCGTGCCCGCCGCGCTCGGCGGACTCGTCGGATCGGAACGAGTAGTGCGTGCCGTACTGCTCGAACTCGGAGATCGACGCGACGTCGCCCTCGAGTCGCGCGGCGACCCAGGGGCGCATGCGGGCGGATGCCGCGTCGGCGCGGGTGCGCTCGGAGATGCGCTGCAGCGAGGCGCGCAGTCGCGGTCGGTCGATGAGGTCAGCGGACATCGAGGATCACCTTGCCGGGGGTCGTGGTCGGGAACTCGCGGTACGCGCGCCGGACGTCGTCGAGTGGGTACCGGGCCCCGATGCGCGGTCGGACGGCCCCGGCGCGCACGAGGTCGAGCGCGCGGCGCACCTGGTCGAGGTCGGCGCTCGCGACGCCGGCGAGGCGCTTGCGGGCGAGGTAGAACTCGCGCGCGTCGATCGAGAGACGCGTGTCGACGGATGCCGCGCAGAAGGCCGCGCGACCGCCCCACCCGAGCGCGGCGATCGCCTGGCCGAGGAGCGCGGCACTGCCGCTCACGTCGACGACCGCGTCGAAGCCGTCGGCGGGAGCCAGCGCTCCGGTCAGGTCGGCGTCGGGTCCGGTGACGAGCACCCGCACCCCGTCGGGCGCGTCGTCGAGCGGGTGCCG
>NZ_SDPL01000227.1 GCF_004135055.1 Agromyces binzhouensis
CGGCCGACGCCGGTGCGGGCACCCCCGACGCGCCGGACGCCGCCTCCGGCTCGGCGGCGGCATCGGGAGCGTCGTCGTGAACCGCCGCATCCTCGTCACGGGCGGCAGCGGCTTCCTCGGCTCGAACGCGGTCCGCGCCCTGGCGTGGGACCCCGAGGTCGAGCTCGTCGTCTCGGGCGACGTGCGTCCGCCCGCGGCATCCGTCCCCGACGGGGTGGTCGTCGAGGCGTGCGACGTGACGGATGCCGCGGGCGTCGCCGCCGTCGTGGAGCGCCACGCGATCGACACGATCGTGCACCTCGCCGCGATCGTGAACCCGGGCGGGCTCAGCGAGGACGTGGAGTACCTCGTCGACGTGGAGGGCACGCGCAACGTGCTCGACGCCGCCGTCGCCCACGGCGTGCGCCGGATCGTGGTGTCCTCCTCGGGCGCCGCGTACGGCTACCACGCCGACAACCCCGAGTGGCTCACCGAGGACGACCCGATCCGCGGCAACCAGGAGTTCAGCTACTCCCGGCACAAGCGACTCGTCGAGGAGATGCTCGCCGACTACCGCACGCGCCACCCCGAGCTCGGACAGGTCGTGCTGCGCATCGGCACCATCCTCGGACCGACGGTCGCGAACCAGATCACGGCGCTGTGGGAGGCGAAGCGCGTCCTGCGGGTCGCCGGCTCGGAGAGCCCGTTCGTGTTCGTGTGGGTCGACGACGTCGTCGGCGCCATCGTGCGGGGAGCGACCGGAGAGGTCACCGGCGCCTTCAACGTCGCCGGCGACGGTCGCGTGACCGTCACCGAGATCGCGGCCGCGCTCGGCAAGCCGACCGTGACCGTCTCGCCGAGGCTCCTCACCGCGGCGCTGCGCGTCGGACGCGCGCTTCGACTCACGGTGCACGGTCCCGAACGGGTCGGCTTCCTCCGCTACCGGCCGGTCCTCGACAACACGCGCCTGAAGCGCGTGCTCGGCTACTCGCCCGAGCGGACCAGCCGCGAGGCGTTCGAGGAGTACCTCGCGGTTCGACGCACGCGTTCGCTCGGGTAGACTGTCCGAGGCTCCTCACGTGGCGCCATCCAGGCCAACTCCCCCAGGGCGGAAACGCAGCAAGGGTAACCGGGCTCTGGCGGGTGCGTGAGGGGTCCCAGGAGGATTCGCCTAGTGGCCTATGGCGCACGCTTGGAAAGCGTGTTGGGTGAAAGCCCTCGGGGGTTCGAATCCCCCATCCTCCGCCACCGAACCCCCGGTCCGACGACCGGGGGTTCTGTCGTATACCCCCGAACGGGAGTGGCCGCACGGCTGGGGAAACGGGATGATGCCCCCAACCCGGACTCCGCTGCGCGATGACGCACGGCGTGCATCGCGCGCCTCGGGAAGGGGAATCCGTGTCCGCATCCTCCAAGCTCCACCGTCGCGGCCTGATCGCCGCCGCCGCTGCTGCCGCGCTCGCGGCATCCGTCCTCGCCGCTCCGTCGGCGATGGCGCGCCCGCTCGAGAACATCCGCGTCGTCGAGGAGGACTCGTTCACCGACGACGACTTCTGCGGCGCGGGAATCACGGTCGAGGTCGAGTTCATCAGCGAGATCCACATCCTCTTCAATTCGCGCAAGCCGGGGACGGCCCCGTACTTCCTGGCCAACACCGAGCTCACCGGCACGTACACGGGTCCGGGAGGGACGGTCACGGAGCTGAGCAAGACGGTCGACAAGGATCTCGCGATCACCGACAACGGTGACGGGACGATGACGATCCTCGTGCTCGCAACCGGAAGCGCCAACGTCTTCGACGAGTCGGGCAAGGCCATCGCACGCAATCCCGGCCAGGTCCGGTACGAGCTGCTGATCGACTACGGCGACGACATCGCCGACCCGTCCGACGACGAGTTCCTGGCGTTCCTCGGCGTCGTGAAGGGTTCGACCGGTCGGACCGACGACTTCTGCGAGGCGGTCCTCCCGGCCGTGTCCTGAGCGAGGATCCGAGCACGGCCGTCGCGCCGAGCGCAAGTCCCCCTTAATGCCGAATGGCGCCCGCCGTCGCATCGGCGGAACATGGACTCCGATGTCAGTGGCAACGGTGAGAACGGGATACGGGGACGCAGGGGACTCCCGCACCGGCCAGGCAGGGGGCAGGGGTCTCAGGGTGCTCACCCTGAGACCCCGTCGCTCCCTGACGAGGGCCGTCGGGCTTCCGGTGATCGCCCTGCTGGTACCCGTGCTCCTCACCGTCGCCTGGCTCGTCTCCCCGCTCGGGAGCGCCGCGGTGGGCCTCACCGCAGCGGTGGTCGTCGTCCTCGCGGCACTCGGCGTCGCCGCGTACATCGGCTACCAGCGCACCGAGGTCGTGGTCAGTCCGCACGGCATCGTCGAGCGCGGGTTCCTCGGTCGCATCCACAGCGTCGCGCGCCGCGACATGGCCGGCGTCCTCCGCCTCGAGACCTACCAGGGCGACACGCTCGAGACCGTTCGGCAGCTGTTCGTCGTCGACGCCACCGGCGCGTGCCTCTTCCGCATGCGAGGCACGTTCTGGGACGACCGATCGCTCGATGCGATCGCCGAGGTCCTCGACCTCGAGGAGATCGTGCGCACCGAGCCGGTGACGCTGGCCGAGCTCCGGGCGTCAGACCCCTGCCTGCTCTACTGGTTCGAGGGCCGCGGCCTTCGCGCCTGAGCCGCCGATCTCCGAGCCGACGCGACCCGAGCCCCCGCGACCGACGCCGATCCGCTTCGGCCCTCAGCCGGTCGCGATGCCGAAGCGCGGTGCGTCGGGCCGACTGGACGGCAGCTCGTGGAACCCGAGGCGCTCGTAGAACGCGCGTGCACCCACGTTCGCCGCGTCGATCCCGAGGTGGAGCGCGGGCACGCCGCGCTCCGCGAGCGCCGCCCGGAGCGTGTCGACCAGTCGGCGGCCGAGTCCACGGCCCTGCAGCTCGGGCAGCAGGTCGATGTGCAGGTGCGCGGGGTAGGCGTCGAGTTCCGGGATCCGCATGCGCTCGGCGTCACCGCCGTCGGCGACGAGCTGCGCCTCGGTGTACGCGGGTCGATGCGGGCTCGGCGGCGCGGCGACCGGATGCCGCTCACGGAACGCCGGCGCCCAGGCGCGGGCGTACCACGCGATGAAGTCCTGCGTGTCGGCGATGCCGAGCACGTAGCCGGCGACCCGGCCGTCGAACTCGACGACGTACGCGAGGTCGGGCTGGTACTCGACGTAGGGCAGCGCGTAGACCTCGGGCATGAGGGAGTCGTCCGAGTAGAGGCCCGTCGCGTCGCCGCCCGCGGCGGCCGTCCTCAGGCACACCTCGGCGACGGCGGCGCGATCGGCGGCACGATAGCGACGGATGACCGGCTCCCCTCCCGTTCCGGACCGGTTCACTTGCGCTTCGCCATGCCGAAGAGACCCGTCAGCACCTGCGTGATCACCTTCTGCGTGCTCTTCGAGCCGAGCACCTCCTCGAGCGCCGATCGCTGCCCGGTCCGCGAACGCGCCCGCGACGAGGTCTGCTTCATGAGCCGGTCGTACTCGGCCTGCGCCTTCTTCTCGGCCTTCTGGCGGTCGGCCTCGATCTTCGCCTGCATCTTCGCGTACTCGGCATCGGCCTTCGCCTGCGCCTCGGCGGCTTCGGCCGCGTCGGCCGCGGCCGCGGCATCCGCCATGCGCTTGGTCAGGAGTTCGTGCGCCGACTCGCGGTCGATCGCGGTGCCGTACTTCGCGGTGAGGGGGGATGCCGCGACGGCGGCCTCGATCGCGGCATCCTCGCTCGGCGCCATCGACGCCTGCGGGGCGCGCAGGCGCGTCCAGGCGACCGGGCTCGGGGCGCCCTTCTCGTTCATGACGGTGACGATCGCCTCGCCGGTGCCGAGCATCGTGAGCGTCTCCTCGAGGTCGTAGCCCGAGTTCGGGTACGTCGAGACGGTCGCGCGCAACGCCTTCGCATCGTCGGGCGTGAAGGCGCGCAGCTGGTGCTGCACGCGCGATCCGAGTTGGGCGAGCACGTCGCCCGGCACGTCCTTCGGGGTCTGCGTGACGAAGAAGACGCCGACGCCCTTCGAACGGATGAGCCGCACGGTCTGCACGACCTGCGCGAGGAACTCCTTCGAGGCGTCGCGGAAAAGCAGGTGCGCCTCGTCGAAGAAGAACACGAGCTTGGGCCGGTCGAGGTCGCCGACCTCGGGCAGGCCCCCGTAGAGGTCGGCGAGCAGCCACATGAGGAAGGTCGAGTAGAGGGCCGGCTTGTCGGCCACGCCCGGCACCTCGAGGAGGCTGATGACCCCTCGCCCGTCGGCGGCGATGCGCAGGAACTCGGCCGTGTCGATCTCGGGCTCGCCGAAGAACACGTCGGCGCCCTGGTCTGCGAACGTGATGAGCTCCCGCAGGATGACGCCGACCGTCGCCTTCGAGAGCCCGCCGAGCCCGTCGAGCTCGCCCTTGCCCTCGTCGCTCACGAGGTAGGCGAGCACCGCGCGCAGGTCGTCGAGGTCGAGGAGGGCGAGCCCGTTCCGGTTCGCGTAGTGGAAGACGAGCCCCAGGCTCGACTCCTGCGTCTCGTTGAGCCCGAGCACCTTGCCGAGCAGCAGGGGCCCGAAACCGGAGACGGTCGCGCGGATCGGCACGCCGCGACCGACTCCCCCGAGCGAGAAGAACTCGGTCGGGAAGCCGGCCGCCTCCCACGCCTGCCCGATGCCGTCGGTGCGCTTCAGGAGCTTCTCGCTGCTCGTGCCGGGCGTCGCGACCCCCGAGAGGTCGCCCTTGATGTCGGCCGCGAACACGGCGACGCCGGCCGCCGCGAGCTGCTCCGCGAGGAGCTGGAGGGTGCGGGTCTTCCCGGTCCCGGTCGCGCCGGCGACGAGCCCGTGCCGGTTGGTCATCGCGAGCGGGATGCGAACGGGCACGTCGGGCATCGCCTCGCCGTTCACGAGCGCACCCATCTCGAGCGCCGGGCCCTCGAAGGCGTACCCGGCGCGGATGCGGTCGACCTCGCCGGCGTCGAGCGGGCCCTCGTGCGCGGTCGGGGCGGATGCCGCCGGTGCAGACGGCGTCCCTGCCCCCGACGCGGCCGTCGTGGCATCCGTCGCCGCCT
>NZ_SDPL01000228.1 GCF_004135055.1 Agromyces binzhouensis
CGTCCCGCCCCGGCCGCCGCGGCCCCGATCGCGGTGCCCGTCGCCGAGCCGTTCGAGCCCATCGACGTCGAGGACGCCGACACCGCCGAGGCGCCCGGGTGGACGCCCCAGCCGCTTCCCAAGCCGCTCCACCTCTCGCGCGGCACGATCGCCGCGAGCGTCATGGCGTCGATCGCCGAGGCCGAGCAGCTGAAGCGGTCCGCGACCGACGCAGAGCTCGCCGAGCGTGCCGAGCGGATGGAGCCCCAGGTCCCCGTGCTCCGGCCGCCCGCGGCATCCGTCGACCAGGCACCGACGCAGGCGGCCGGCGACGCGGCGACGCGGCGTCAGGCCGCTTCCGCGTCCGAGTCGGCGAATCCCTACGCGCGGATGGGCATCGTCGAGGGCGCCGAGCCGGGCATGCGAGACCTCGACCAGGTGCTGCGCCGCCGTCGCACCGCCGTCTGATCCGGGTGGTCCGGACCACCCCTGTCGGGATGGTAGAGTCGTTGTCGGCTCGGGCCCATGGCGCAGTTGGTAGCGCGTCTCGTTCGCAATGAGAAGGTCGGGGGTTCGAATCCCCCTGGGTCCACCAACCTGATGAACGCCCCCGGAATCCGCTCGGATCCCGGGGGCTTCGTCGTCTCCTCGTACGCTTGAGGCATGAGCGACGCGATCGACCCCGACCGGATCGAGCGGGCTGTCGAGCACGCCCTGACCCGGCGCAAGGACTACGGCGAGGAGCGGCTCGACGAGGGGCGGCTCGCCCCCGACCCGTTCGTGCAGTTCGACCTGTGGCTCGCCGAGGCCGACGACCGCGGGGTGTACGAGCCCAATGCGATGGTGCTCGGCACGATCGGCGCCGACGGCACGCCGTCCAGCCGGACGGTGCTGCTGCGCGGGGTCGACGATCGGGGGTTCGTCTTCTACACGGACCGTTCATCGCGGAAAGGACTGGCGCTCGCGGCGAACCCGACCGCGACGCTGCTGTTCCCCTGGTACCTCATCCACCGGCAGGTGATCGTCACCGGCGCCGCCGCGACGGTCGACGACGACGAGTCGGATGCGTACTGGGCGACCCGACCGTACGGCTCGCGCATCGCCGCGACCGCGAGCCGCCAGTCGCGGCCGATCGGTTCGCGTGCCGAGCTGGAGGATCGCGTCCGCGAACTCGAGGAGGAGTACTCGGGCGTCGACGACATCCGCCGCCCCGAGCGCTGGGGCGGCTACCGGCTCCGTCCGTGGCGGATCGAGTTCTGGCAGGGGAGGACCTCGCGGCTGCACGACCGTCTCGTGTTCGAGCGCGACGCGGACGCCGGGCCGGGATCGCCCTGGCGCGTGGAGCGCCTGCAGCCGTAGCCCGGTCGGCGCTCGCGCGCCAGTCGGGGACGCCGGATCGCGCGGCGGACGCGTCCGGGGACCGGGCGTAGGCTGGACCGGATGTCGCAACCCCCCGTGCCTCCCGTTCGCGACGCGAACGATCACCGGTGGCGCGCCTACTGGGTCTGCGTCGGCGTCGCCGCCCTCACGATCATGGACCTGACGAAGGTCAACGTCGCGCTGCCGTCGATCGAGGAGGCCCTCGGCGCCGGGCCGACCGAGCTGGGACTGCTCGTCTCCGGCTTCGTGCTCGCGTTCGGTCTCACGCTGGTGCCTGCGGGCCGGCTCGGCGACCAGGGGTCGCGCAAGACGATGTTCATCGTGGGGCTCAGCCTGTTCGCGCTCACGAGCCTCATCTGCGCGATCGCGCCGAGCGCTCCGGTGCTGCTCGTCGGCCGCCTGCTGCAGGGAGTGGCCGCCGGCATCCAGATGCCGCAGGTCCTCGGCCTGGTCCAGCAGCTCTTCCAGGGCGCGGAGCGCGGGGCGGCCTTCGGGCTGTTCGGCGCGACGATCGGCATCTCGACGGCGTTCGGCCCGACGCTCGGCGGGCTCGCGATCGCGATCGGCGGGCCCACCGACGGCTGGCGCGGGATCTTCTGGATGAACGTGCCGCTCGCCCTCGTCGCGATCGCGTTCGCCGCGCGCCTGCTGCCGGGGCGGCCGCCCGGCGACACGCGGCGCATCTCGCTGGACCCGGTCGGGGTCGCGATCTTCGGCGTCGTCGTCGCATCGCTGATGTGGCCGTTCCTGCTCACCACGGGATCGCCCGACGACGACCCGGCGCGCTGGTGGACGCTCGTCGTCTTCGCCGTGGCGCTCGCGGCGTTCCTCTGGTGGGAGCGTCGGTACGCGGCATCCGGCCGTGCCCCGCTCGTGCCCCTCGACCTCTTCTCGCTCCGCTCGTACCGGAACGGCACGCTCCTCGCCACGGTGTACTTCGCGGCGATGCCGGCGTCGTTCCTGCTGACGACGCTGTACCTGCAGCAGGGGCTCGGGCTCGAACCGGTCTTCGCCGGGATGGTGACGATCGGCTTCGCGCTCACCAGCGCCTACACCTCGTGGCTCGGGGGCCGGCTCGTGAACCGCGTCGGGCGACCCCTCGTCGTCGCGGGACTCGCGATGCTCCTCATCGGCTTCGGGCTGCTCGTCCTCGTTGCCGTGTCGACGCCGCCGGAGCTCACGCCGTGGCTCATGGCGGCCGTGATGCTGATCGGCGGCGCCGGCGGCGGGTTCGTGATCGCGCCGAACCAGGTGCTCGCGCTCGCCGACATCCCGATCCGGCGGGGCGGGCTGGCGGGGTCCGTCGGCCAGCTCGGACAGCGCATCGGCACGGCGATCGGCACGGCCGTCGCGCTCTCGCTGTTCTACTCGACGGTGTACCGCACGCAGGGCGCCGAGCCCCGGATCGACGTGTTCCACCAGGCGTACGCGGTCGGCATCGCCGCGGTCGGAGCGCTGCTCGTCGTGGCCCTGGTGGTCGGCCTCGTCGACCTGCGCCAGCGCCTCGGGACGGCGCGCATCGAGCGCGAGCATTCCGCCGACGAGGAACCGCCTCGGCCGGTGAGCGACCCGGAGACGGACGGGCCGGTCTCGGCCTGACCCCTCAGCGCCGCTGACGCACGGTCGTCACGCGGCCACCGCGCGCTCGGCCTCGAGCAGGCTCGCGAGCTCCCTCGCCGAGAGCTCGCGGCCGAACGCCGGGTGGCCCGGCTCGAGCGCGCGCCCGTTGCCGAGCGCTCCGCCGTCGACGGGATCGAAGCCGAGGTCGTCGATGATGCGTGCGACCGCCTCGCGCGCGTCGGCGTCGTCGCCGACGACCGCGATCGCGCGCCGGAGCGGCGAGCCCGGCGGCATGGGGTCGTCCTCCATGTCGTGGTAGCCGAGGTGGTTGAGGGACTTCACGACGCGGGCCGCCGGGTTCAGGGCCGCAAGGATCTCGCTCGTGGTGCGCTCGTCGGCGTCGACCTCGGGGATGTGCCCGTCGACGGGCGGCCAGTAGTTGGTGGCATCCACCACCACCTTGCCGTCGAAGGCGTCCCAGGGCACGGTCGGCGCCTTGCCGAACGGCACGGCGACGACGATCACGTCGGATTCGTCGGCCAGGCGCGCGGAGTCGGCGACGCGCGCTCCGGGCGCGACCACCGAGACGAGCAGCTCGAGCGCGGTCTGCCGCGGCGAGCCGGCGAGGGCCACCTCGTAGCCCGCATCGACGAGCAGGCGCGCGAGCGCCGTGCCCACCTTGCCGGCTCCGAAGATGCCGATCGTCGGTCGTTCCGCCACGTGCGCTCCTCCATCCGGGCCGACTGCCGCGGGCGCGTCGTCGCGACGTCGGCCGATCGGCGTCGTCACCATCGAGAACGCGATCACTGGGACGGACATTCCCCGAGCCGCACGGAATAGTCTCTCAGCTGACGGGGTTCCGATCAGGTGCATGCAGATGCATCGATCACACGACAGGGGAGCAGCGGATGGCGCGCAACCACGAATTCGGACTCGACACCTTCGGCGACGTGACGCTCGGACCGGACGGCGAGCCGCTTCCGCAGGCGCAGGTCCTGCGCAACGTCGTGGAGGAGGCGGAGCTCGCGGACCGCCTCGGCCTCGACTTCTTCGGCGTCGGCGAGCACCACCGCCACGAGTTCGCCGTCTCGGCCCCCGAGGTCGTGCTCGCGGCCATCGCAGGCCGCACCGAGCGCATCCACCTCGGATCCGCGGTCACGGTCCTGAGCTCCGACGACCCGGTGCGCGTCTACCAGCGGTTCGCGACCCTCGACGCGGTCTCCGGAGGCCGTGCCGAGGTCATCCTCGGACGCGGATCGTTCATCGAGTCCTTCCCGCTGTTCGGCTACGACCTGAGCCAGTACCAGGACCTGTTCGAGGAGAAGCTCAACCTGTTCTCGGCACTGCTCCCGCAGGAGCCGGTGACGTGGACCGGGAAGCTGCGCGCCTCGCTGACCGACCAGGAGGTCTTCCCGAAGGTCGAGCACGGACGACTGCGCACCTGGGTCGGCGTCGGCGGCAGCCCCGAGTCCGTCGTGCGCGCCGCGCACTACGGCCTGCCGCTCGTGCTCGCGATCATCGGCGGCAGCCCGGCGCGCTTCGCCCCGCTCGCCGACCTCTACCGCAGGGCGCTCACGCAGTTCGGGCACGAGTCGCAGCCGATCGCGGTGCACTCGCCGGGCATCGTCGCCGACACCGACGAGCAGGCGCTCGAGACCCTCTGGCCGCACTACGAGGTCATCATGAACCGCATCGGCCGCGAGCGCGGCTGGGGCGCCGTCACCCGGGAGCACTTCGAGGGCGAGGCGAGCCCGAACGGCGCGCTCTACGCGGGCTCGCCCGAGACCGTCGCGCAGAAGATCGCCGCGACGCTTCGCTCGCTCGGTGCGCAGCGCTTCGACCTGAAGTACTCCAACGGCACGCTGCCGCACGAGGCGATGCTGCGCACGATCGAGCTCTACGCGACCGAGGTGGTGCCGCGCGTGCGGGAGCTCCTGGCCGAGGAGGACGACGGCGGCGACACCGCAGCGGACGCCGACGGAACCGGGGACGACGGCGCCTGACCGGCTCGCCGCGGCGCGCTACGCCTTCGCCGCGGCGAGCCGCTTCGACCGGCGGCGCA
>NZ_SDPL01000229.1 GCF_004135055.1 Agromyces binzhouensis
GGGCCGCGCACCACGATCGCCGCGGGGCGACGGTCGCGGGCCGCGTCGCGCGGCCGTCGGTTCGGGACGCATGGTCACGATCGTACGGCCGGGCGCGCGGCCCGCGGCATCCGCTCGCTACTGGTTCGAGAAGGCCGCGTCGAACGACGCGGTCGGGCGCGGCCAGATGAGCGAGCGCACGTACTCGAGCGCCTGCGGGCCGCCGTGCAGGCGGTCCATGCCGGCGTCCTCCCACTCGACCGAGATCGGACCGGTGTAGCCGATCGCGTCGAGCGCGCGGAACGCGTCCTCCCACGGCACGTCGCCGTGCCCCGTCGAGACGAAGTCCCACCCGCGCCGCGGGTCGCCCCACGGCAGGTGCGAGCCGAGGATGCCGGAGCGGCTGTTCGCGGTCCGGATGCGCGTGTCCTTGCAGTCGACGTGGTAGATCCGGTCCTGGAAGTCCCAGATGAAGCCGACCGGATCGACGCCCTGCCACATCATGTGGCTCGGGTCCCAGTTGAAGCCGAACGCCGGGCGGCGGTCGATCGCCTCCAGCGTGCGCACGCTCGTCCAGTGGTCGTACGCGATCTCGGAGGGGTGCACCTCGTGCGCGAAGCGCACGCCCTCGTCGTCGAAGACGTCGAGGATCGGGTTCCACCGGTTCGCGAAGTCCTCGTAGCCGGCGTCGATGACCGAGGCCGGCACGGGCGGGAACATCGCGACGTACTGCCAGATCTTCGAGCCGGTGAATCCCACGACGGTGTCGACGCCGAGCTTGCGGGCCACGCGCGCGGTGCGCTTCATGTCCTCCGCGGCGCGCTGGCGCACGCCCTCGGCGTCGCCGTCGCCCCACGTGTAGGGGCGCACGATCGCCTGGTGGCGGAAGTCGATCGGGTCGTCGCACACGGCCTGGCCGGTCAGGTGGTTCGAGATCGCGTACACCTTCAGGTCGTAGCGCTTGAGGAGCTCCTGCTTCTCCTTCAGGTAGCCGGGCTCCTCGTCGGCGAGCTTCGTGTCGAGGTGGTCGCCGCCGATGCCGATCTCGAGGCCGTCGTAGCCCCACTCGGAGGCCAGGCGCGCGACCTCCTCGAACGGCAGGTCGGCCCATTGCCCGGTGAACAGGGTGACGGGGTGGGTGGCGGGAGTGTCGGTCATTCTCGGATCCTCTCTCGGTGTTCGGTGGTCATCGGGGCGCGACACGGTCGCGCCCGGCGGGCTGCGGCATGCGCTCGCCGAGGCCCTGGTGGCGGAGTACGAGGTCGCGCACCGCGGTCGCCGGCACGCGCTCGCCGGCGCCGTCGAGGAACGCCGGGTCGGAGGCGAGCAGCAGCGGGGTGTCGGCGGCGGAGTCGGGCAGGCGCCCGTGCGTGCCGCGCACGCACGACGGGTCGAGCGGCACCGTGCTCATGGCGTAGCGGAGCCCGAGCGCCTTGCGCGCCAGGTTGCCGGCGGCCTTGGCCCTCGCGAGCCGGTCGGCCGGGTCGAAGAACAGCTCGGCGGGGTCGTATCCGGGCTTGCGGTGGATGTCGACGCCGCGCGCGTACTCGGGCGCCGCGTCGTCGTCGAGCCAGAAGTAGTAGGTGAACCACGCGCCGGGCGCGGCGACTGCGACCAGTTCGCCCGACCGGGCGTGGTCGAGGCCGTACCGGGCCTGCGCGTCCCGGTCGAGGACCTCGTCGACGCCGTCGAGGCCCTGCAGGATCGCCGCGACGCGGGGCACGTCGGCCGGGTCGGCGACGTAGACGTGCGCGACCTGGTGGTCGGCGACGGCGAACGCGCGGGAGGTCCAGGGGTCCAGCTGCTCGCGGCCGTCCTGGACGTACACCTCGAGCAGTCCCTCGCGGCGCAGCGCGCGGTTCACGTCGACCGGGCGGTCGGCGGCGGCGAGGCCGTACTCGGCGAGGGCGACGACGGTGACGCCCTGCGCGTCGGCCTGGTCGAGCAGCGGGGCCATCGCCCGGTCGAGGTCGGCGGCGGCGCGTGCCGCCTCCGGGGCGTCGGGGCCGAAGCGCTGCAGGTCGTAGTCGAGGTGAGGCAGGTACGCCATGGTGAGTTCGGGTGCGTCGGGCCGGTCGAGCACGCGGCGGGTGGCGTCGACGATCCACTGCGTCGAGCGGATGCTCGCCGTGGGACCCCAGTACTGGAAGAGGGGGAACTCGCCGAGCGCGTCGCGGAGATCGTCGTGGAGGGCGGGAGGACGGGCGTAGAAGTCGGGCGACTTGCGGCCGTCGGCGTGGTAGATCGGGCGGGGCGTGACGGTCAGGTCGGTGCTCGCGCCCATCGCGTACCACCAGCCCAGGTTCGCGCTGGTGTACGCGCCGCCGGCCAGGCGTCGCGCGGTCTCCCAGAGCTTCTCGCCCTCGACCAGCCGGTTGTGCTGCCGCCAGAGGAGCACGTCGCCGAGCTCGCGGAAGTACCATCCGTTGCCGACGACGCCGTGCCCTGAGGGCATCCGCCCGGTCAGCACGCTCGACTGCACCGAGCACGTCACGGCGGGCAGCACCGTCCCGAGCTCGGCCCGCGAGCCGGCGGAGGCCATCCGGGACAGGCGCGGCATGGACCGCAACGCGTCGGCGGTCAACCCGACCACGTCGAGCAGCAGCACGCGGCGGGTCATGCCGGCTGCCCCTGACGTTCGGCCAGGCGGGCCGCGGCCCACCGCAGCTCGCCCGCGACGCCGTCCACGAGGTCGACGGGATGGTCGGCGTCGACGCCCGGGAGCACCGACCACGTGTACGTCTCGACGTCCACGTGCAGCTGGTCCACCGGCTGCACTGCGACGACCGCGTCGAGGGCGGCCTCGAGGACCTCCGTGGTCGCCCGCAGCGGCGGCTCGGGCTCGAGGTGCAACGGCACGTGGAAGTGCACCCGCCACGGCGCCGACGCGGGCAGCGCCTCCAGCGCCTCGGGGAGGTCGTCGACGCGGATCGGACCGCTCGCCGCCTGCTCTCGGACCTGGTGCAGGTAGCGGTCCTCGCGGTACTCGGCGACCGCTCGCCGCGCGTCGGGTGCACCGGGGTGCTCGACGTGCAGCGCCGCCGAGGCCTGCAGCTTCACGATCCGGATGCCCGCCGCCGCGATCCGCTCCACCTCGGTGCGCGGGTCGGCGAACGAGACCGCGAGGTGGCAGGTGTCCAGGCAGATGCCGACGTGCTCGAGGTCGATCCGGTCGCGGTGCGCATCCAGCCACGCGACCGTGTCGGCGACGTCGTCGAGCACGCAGCCCGGCTCGGGCTCGATGGCGAGGCGGATGACGCGTCCGGTCTCCGCACGGATGGCGCGGAGCTCGGCGCACAGTGCGACCAGCGCGTCCGTCGCCGCACGGTCGGCCGCGGCATCCCACCCCTCGCGCCACCCCAGCGGCAGCGTCGAGATGCTGCCCTCGCCGTCCGGCGGCAGCAGTTCGGCGAGCACTCGCGCCGCATCGACCGTGTACTCCAGGCGTGCGGGGTCGGTCCAGTCGGGCCGGTACACGCCGAGCTTCACGACCTCCGCGTGGAAGGCCTCGTACGGGAACGCGTTCAGGGTGCGCACCTCGAGCCCTTCCTCCCCGAGTGCGGCGCGCAGCCGGGCCGGCGCGGCGGTCTCGTTCGCCAGGCGCGCTGCGAGCGGCGCGGACAGCCACAGGCCGACGCCGAGGAGGTCGAGGCCGGCCGCGCGACGGATCGGACCCGCCGCCGCGTGCAGCTGCGCGATCACCCCGTCGAGGTCCTCCGCCGGGTGCACGTTGGTGCAGTAGGAGAGGTGCATCCTCAGTTCGCCCCCGCGCCGGCAGGCGCCTCCGCAGGCACCGCGGCGGCACCGCGCAGGATCGAGTTGCCCTCGAAGAGCTCGGCCTCGCCGCCGAGCTCGAACCCCGGCAGCGGGCTCACGTCGAGGCGGCCGCTCTGCCCGTAGAACGCGACCGGGTTGCCCCAGAGCACGGTGTCGACCTCCGCGTCGGCGAAGCCCGCCTCGAGCATGGCCCGACCCGTCTTCGCCGTGAGCAACGGGTCGGAGCGACCCCAGTCGGCGGCGGAGTTCACGAGCATCCGCTCCGTGCCGAGCCGCTGGAGGATCGCGACCATGCGACCGGGGTCCATCTTGGTGTCGGGGTAGATCGAGAAGCCCATCCAGCAGCCGCGCTCCGCCACCAGGTCGACCGTGACCTCGTTCAGGTGGTCGAGCACGACCATCTCGGGTGCGATGCCCGAGTTCGCGATCACGTCGAGGGTGCGCTGCGTGCCGTGCTTCTTGTCGCGGTGCGGCGTGTGCACGACGACGGGCAGCGCGTGGCGGATCGCGAGGTCGAGGTGCGCCTCGAGGACCTCGTCCTCCTCGGGGGTCATCGAGTCGTAGCCGGTCTCGCCGACCGCGACGACCGACTCGCGCCCGAGGTAGCGGTCGAGCTCGGGCATGACCTCGCGGCAGCGCGGGTCGTTCGCCTCCTTCGGGTTCAGCGCGATCGCCGCGTGGTGGCGGATGCCGAACTGCGACGCACGGAACCGCTCCCACCCGGTGATCGCGTCGAAGTAGTCGAGGTAGCTCGAGACGCCCGTGCGCGGTTGGCCGAGCCAGAACGCCGGCTCGACGACCGCGCGCACGCCCGCGGCGTACATCGCCTCGTAGTCGTCGGTCGTCCGGGAGGTCATGTGGATGTGCGGGTCGAAGATGCGCATGTCAGCGTCCTGTCTCGTGGGATGCGTCGGCGGCCGCGGGGAGCAGCGCGCGGAGGTCGTCGGGGATGGGGCGCCCGGCGGCCGCGCGCTCCTCCGCGAGGTCCTCGGCCATGCGGGCCAGCTCGTCGTCGGCGCGCTCGTCGAGCCGCGCGACGACCGCGAGCGGCACGCCCATGAAGACGAGCTTCACGACGCCGTGCCGCCAGTCGTGATCGCCGAGGTGGCGACCGGCGAACGGGCCCATCGCGGCCGCGACGAGTCGCGGGTCGTTGG
>NZ_SDPL01000023.1 GCF_004135055.1 Agromyces binzhouensis
GAGCCACGCCATCGGCGCGCCCGCGTCGAGCGCCGCCAGGGCGAGCCGATCCTCGAGGCCGGGCGCGAGCCAGGCGCCCGCGTCGACCTCGTCGGAGGTGATCGACACGTCGAGGCGGACCGCCCCGGCGAGGTCCGGTGCCGGGTCGAGGCCGATCCGGGTGGGGCGGTGGCGCGAGGCATCCGCTCGCCCGTCGTCGAGCTCGACGCCCAGCGCTTCGGCGATCAGCCGGGTCATCACGGCCGACGGAACCGAGGTCGCCTGCTCGAAGATGCGCCACTCGCGCTCGACGCCCTCGGCGGCGTACGCGTTCGCGCCGCCGTCGATCTGCACCTGCTGCTCGCCGCTCACGACGAGCACGGCGCCGCGGAGCACGACGAGCGGCCACAGCGCCCGCACCTCGGAGGCCGACAGCGGACGCAGCGCGTGGAACGCCCGCACGGCGGGCAGCACCGAGACCGGCTCGGCGCCGGCGTGGTGCAGCACCGACGAGATCGTGATCGCGAGCTCGGACACCGCCCAGCTGCGGGTCACGTCGCCGAAGTCGATCATCCCGTCGGGCAGGCGGATGCCGCGGTCGGTCGTGCACACCACGTTGTCGTCGGTGAGGTCGAGGTGCACGGCCTGCTGGGGGAGCTCGCTCGCGACGGCCTGCACGTCGGCCCAGGCGCGGGCCGCGGCATCCGTCACCCGCTCCCGCTTCGCGGCGTCGGGGTGGTAGTGGGCGAGCAGGTCGACCACGCGGTCGGCGACCCGGAGGTCCCACTGCAGCACGCGGTCGAGGCCGGGGTGGTCGAAGTCCGAGAGCGCGAGGCTCGCGTGCGCCGCGACCTCGCCCATGCGCGCCACCACCGCGGGGGAGAGGTACGCCGGGCCGTTGAGGGTGCCGCCCGGCAGGTACTCGAGGAGCCGGACGGCGAGCGGCCCCTCGCTCGTCTCGGCCACGATCGACCGGGGCGAGCCGTCGTCGGCGACGCTCGTCGTGGCGATGCGGAGGTGCGGCGCCGCGTCGGCGATGCGCGAGGCGGCGTGGTCCTGCGCGTCGAGCTCGTCCGCGGTGAACGCGGGGTTCGTGATCTTCACGACGCCGATCGGAGCGTCGGGCTCGCCCGAATCGTCGGCGCGGTGCTCGGGCACGCGCGCCCGAGCGAGGAAGTTCTGGTCCTGCTGGCTGCCGAGCCCGTCGAGCTCGACGTCGAGGTCCCAGTGCTCGCGCACGATCGCGACGACCTCGTCGGCCGGCAGCGCGGGAGCGGGCAGCTCGCCCGCCGAGAAGAAGTCGAAGCCCCGGGTGTTCGCGGGCTGGCTCATGTTGGCCCCTTTCCGCCTCGAACATAGTCAGGGCGGATGCCTCCGGCCGAGCGCCGCCGTGTCGATCCTCGTGCCGTTCGTCCACCGACCGGGCGACGCGCGGGACGCCTGCGACGGATGTCGGAGGTCGCTCGTACCGTGAGGGCCATGACGAACCAGCCGCTTCCGACGCTCGAGCCCGACGTGCTCGACGAGCCCTGCCTGCGCTGCGGCTCCGCCGCGGTCCGGGTCATCGTGTACGGCCCGCTCGATCTCGAGGTCGAGGCCGATGTCGCGGCCGCCGGCCTCTCCGGCGAGGCCCCGATCTTCGACTGCCGCGACTGCGGCTTCGAGTGGGGCGAGGCGGTCCGCGACCTGCTCGCCTGAGGCCCGGGGGTCGGCGCGCCGGCTATCGGTCGTCGGCAGTGCTGCGGTCGGTCCGCAGGGTGAGGATCGCGGCGCGCGCCACGAATGCCGACCACGCGAGCAGTCCGAGCAGCTTCGCGCCGTCCTCCACGAGCACCGAGGCGCGGGTGGCCGGTTCGACGAGGACGTCGACGATCGCCGAGGTGCCGAGGCCGGCGAACATGACCACGAGCAGCGCCGCGTCGAGGCGCTCCACGATGAGGTCGCGGAAGCGGAGGGCGAAGGCGAGGAAGGCGATCGCGTAGGCGGCGGCGAGCACGAGGCCCGATCCCGGCCCGAACGCGGCCGTCTCGTGGAGCAGGAGCAGGTCGTCCAACGCGACGACCAGCGTCAGCGTCAGGCTCCAGGCGAGCAGGCGGCGGACGTCCCGTCGGCGGGGACGGAGGAGGAGCGCCGTGCACGCGGCGCCGGCGGCGAGCAGCATCGCCACGATGCCCAGGTTCGAGACCAGTCCGTACGCCGGGCTCGCGTTGCCGCGCGCGGCCGCGACGACCTGGGCGTCCCGCACGAGGTCGGTCGGCACCATCCACGGCTGGGTCACCACGACCGCCATCGCGATGACCACGGCTGCGGCGATCGCCGCGAGGAGCCAGCCCGGGGTGCGATGGAGCGCGTCGCGGATCCGTTGCGGCGCGCGGGTCTCGGTCGTCGTCGTGATGGTGTTCCTTCCCACGCCGCGATCGCGGCGCTCCGACCGTGCGAGCGTAGTCGCGACCTGCGCAAAGGCGAAGTCCTTGACATCCGGGCCCCGGCGCGACATCGCGCGGGCGCGCGGCGTCGCGGGCGCGCGTCGTCAGGAGTAGATGCGTCCGCCGAGGTACTTGAGGCCGTGGTCGCAGGCGATGGTCACCACGCGGTGGCCGGCGCCGAGTTCGACCGCGAGGTCGATCGCGGCGCTGACGTTCATGCCCGTCGAACCGCCGGCGAAGATGCCCTCGGTGCGGGCGAGCCTGCGGCAGGTCTCGAACGCCCGCTCCTGTCCGATGGTGCGGATGCCGTCGAGCACGCCGCGGTCGAGGAACGGCGGGTCGGGGAACACCGCGACCCCCTCGACCGCGTGACCGTGCGAGACGCCCTCCGTCAGCAGGGGCGCCTCCGCGGGCTCGAGGGCGACGACCTGCGGTTCGAGGCCCGCGCCGTGGAGGCCGCGGAGCGTGCCCATGAGCGCGCCGCCCGTGCCGACGCCGGTGCAGAACACGTCGATGCCGTCGCCCAGCGCGGCGCCGATCTCCTCGCCCATGGAGGCGTACCCGGCGATGACGTCGGGCGAGCCGAACTGGTCGGCGTAGTAGTGGCCGGGCTGCTCGGCGAGCGCGTACGCACGTTCCCGCATCCGGCCCACGAGCTCGGGCGTGATCCCGTCGCCGTGGCTCGCCTCGACGAGGACCTCCCCGCCGAACGCCTCCATCGCCTGCTGCTTGCTCGCGGAGAACGCGTCCGAGAAGACCGCGGTGAAGCGCAGCCCGAGCACGGCCGCGACGAACGCGAGCGAGGTGCCCGTGCTGCCGCCCGTGTACTCGACCACGGTGTCGCCGGGCGACACGTCGCCCCGGGCGACCGCCGCCGTGAGCACCGACACCGCCATGCGGTCCTTGTAGGACCCGGTCGGATTCGCGCCCTCGATCTTCACCCAGACCTCGGCGGCGCCGTCCGGAACGAGCGACTCGAGCCGGACGATCGGCGTGCCGCCGATCGCGCCGAGCACCCCATTGTCGTCGTGCGCGTCCATGGCGCCTCCCGTGCGCAGGCTACTCCCGTGCGCGGCGCGCCGTGGGTTCCGGTGGGAGATCGTCCTCCAGGAGCTCCTCGCGGATGCGGCGGAGGTCCTCCATGAGCGAGCCGATGAGGATCCAGTGGTCCGACTTCGGCGGCGCGATCTGGAGCGGTGCCGTGAGTGCCGGGATCGCGGAGGTGAGGGGCTCGGGGTCCACCTCGGCGAGGTGCACCGCGAGCCGGATGTCGTGCGCGACCCGCTGCAGCTGCTCGGCGATCGCGCGGACGGTCGGTTCGGCGGCGAGGTCGTCGTCGTAGTGGTCGACGAAGGCCCGGGTCATCCCGCCGACCTGGGTCACGATGGGACTGAGCCGTGCCAGCAGGCGATGCTGCTCGACGATGCCGCCGCGATGCGCCGACCGTCGCGGGTTCAGGGTGAGCGACTCCTCGGCGTCCGCGATCGCGGCGGCCGCGGCATCCCGCATCGGCCGCATGAGGCGGACCTCGAGCATGAGCTCGGTCAGGTCGGCGGGGCGCTGCGGGGCGCGCAGCGCCTCGGCGAGTCGGTCGGTGGATGCCGCGAGCTCGCTGCCGAGCCGCGCGAGGTGCTCCCGGGCTGGGTCGACGAGCACGGGCGGCACGATGAGCGCGTTGACGACGATGCCGATCGCCGCTCCGATGAGCGTCTCGAGCACGCGGTCGAGGGCGTACTCCGGCGAGGTGCCGCCGAGCGCGAGCACGAGCATCGCGCTGATCGCGACCTGGTTCGAGGTGCCGGCCGTCATCCGCAGCGCCCACGCGACGAGCAGTGCGATGAGGATGGCGGCGAGGATCACCCAGCTCGTCGGTCCGAATGCGAGGCCGAGGAGCGAGGCGATCACGACGCCCGCGATCACGCCGACGCTGCGCTCGAGCGCCTTGCCCAGCGACTGGTTGACGCTCGGCTGCACGACGAGGAGCGCGGCGATCGCGGCGAACACGGGCAGCGGACCGGGGATCAGCCACCCGGCGAGGAGCCACGCCGCGACCGTCGCCACCGCGGACTTCAGCACCTGCAGGATCGGCGCCCGCTTCGTGGCGCGGAACCGTTCGGACAACCGCATGCGACTCACGCTAGCGGTCGGGGGGAGGGCACGCCCGGTGGACGACGCGGGGCCCGCGACCGTGCGGTCGCGGGCCCCGTTTCCCCGCTCAGCTCGCGGCGGCCGTCTCGGCGCCGGCGGCGCCGCGCTTCGGCAGGCGCCATCCGGGCCGGACGAAGTGGCAGGTGTAGCCCCACGGGATGCGCTGCAGGTAGTCCTGGTGCTCGGGCTCGGCCTCCCAGAACTTGCCGGCCGGGGCGACCTCGGTCACGACCGGGCCGGGCCAGATGCCGGAGGCGTCCACGTCGGCGATGGTGTCGATCGCCGTGTCGTACTGGGCGTCGCTGGTCGGGAAGATCGCCGAGCGATAGCTCGTGCCGACGTCGTTGCCCTGCCGGTTCTTCGTGCTCGGGTCGTGGATCTGGAAGAAGAACTCCAGCAGCTCGCGGTAGCTGAGCTTCGTCGGGTCGAACACGACCTCGAGCGCCTCGGCGTGCGAGCCGTGGTTGCGGTAGGTCGCGTGGTCGACGTCGCCGCCGCTGTAGCCGACGCGCGTGTCGATCACGCCCGGCAGCTTGCGCACGAGGTCCTCCATGCCCCAGAAACAGCCGCCCGCGAGGACCGCGGTCTCGGCTCCGGAAACGGTGGTGATGGCGCCTGGGGTGGTCATGCGGTCTCCTCGGTGATGGTGACGAACAGGGTGAGGTACTCGCCGTAGCCCTCGGCCTCGAGGTCGTCGAGGTGCACGAAGCGGAGTGCGGCGGAGTTGATGCAGTAGCGCAGGCCGCCGGCATCCGCCGGACCGTCGTCGAAGACGTGGCCGAGGTGGCTGTCGGCGCCGGCCGATCGGACCTCGACGCGCTTCATGAAGAACGAGCGGTCGACGTGCTCGGTGACGGCCGCTTGGTCGATCGGGCGCGTGAAGCTCGGCCAGCCGGAACGGCTGTCGTACTTGTGCACGCTCGCGAAGAGCGGCTGGCCCGAGACGACGTCGACGTAGAGGCCGGGCTCGTGGTTGTTCCAGTACTCGTTTCGGAACGCCGGCTCGGTGGCGTCGTCCTGCGTGACCTTGCGCTGCAGCGGGGTGAGGCGGTCGAGCGCCTCGGGAGTCCTGCGATAGTCCTGTGACACGGTTGCTCCTTCTCCGGCGACACCGGCTGTGCCGCCCCGGACCGGTGACACCGGCTGAGCCGGTTACTCCTGCGTCCATGAGGAAGAACCCCGTTCGGGCGGCCGATGTTCCGCAGGATGCGCCCCCACGCTGTGGGTTCGCTGTGAGCGCCCGGAGCGCGCGCGACGGGTGCTCGAGGTGCCGGTCGTGCCGGTGCGGGCGTGCCCTCGTCGGGCGGTGGTGGGAGGATCGGCGCATGGCCGACCGACTCATGCTCCTCGACACCGCCTCGCTGTACTTCCGGGCGTTCTACGGCGTGCCCGACTCGCTGAAGCGGGCCGACGGCACGCCCGTGAACGCGGTGCGCGGGCTGCTCGACATGATCGCCCGCCTGGTGTCCGAGTTCGAGCCGACGCATCTCGTCGCATGCTGGGACGACGACTGGCGGCCGCACTGGCGCGTGGAGCTCATCCCGAGCTACAAGGCGCACCGTGTCGAGCAGGTCGTGCCCGCCGGGCCCGACATCGAGGAGGTGCCCGACCCGCTCGAGGCGCAGCTGCCGATGATCCGCGAGGCGCTCGGCCTGCTCGGCATCCCGATCGTCGGCGTCGCGGCGCACGAGGCCGACGACGTGATCGGTTCGCTCGCGACGCAGGCGACCATTCCGGTCGACGTCGTGTCGGGCGACCGCGACCTGTTCCAGCTCGTCGACGACGACCGGGGCGTGCGTGTCATCTACACCGCCCGCGGCATGAACCGGCTGGAGCTCGTCGACAACGAGTGGGTCGTCGCGAAGTACGGCATCGAGGCGTCGCAGTACGCCGACTTCGCGACGCTCCGCGGGGACTCGTCCGACGGGCTGCCGGGCGTCGCCGGGATCGGCGAGAAGACCGCGGCGGGCCTGCTCGGCGACTTCGGCTCGCTCGATGCGATGCTCGCGGTGGCGTCGGGCGACCCGGATGCCGCGGCCGCCGCGCCCGCGACGATGTCGGCCTCCATGCGGGCGAAGCTCACCGGCGCGCATGAGTACCTCGCGGTCGCCCCGACCGTGGTCAACGTGGTGCGCGACCTCGACCTGCCGTCGGCGGAGGATCTCGACGCCCGGCTCGCGCCCGTCACGGGTGCCCGCCGCGAGACCCTCGAGGACCTCGCGGAGGAGTGGAACCTCGGCGGTTCGGTGCCGCGCGTGCTGGCCGCACTGGACCAGGCGCCGGCGGAGTAGCGGGCGCGTCTACGGTTCGTATGCGGGACGTGAACCTCGGGGGGAGGTTCTCCCGCCGAAACCTCGGTATCGAAGTACCGAAGTACCGAAGTACCGGGCGTCCTGAACCCGGACCCCCGCCGCTCAGCAGCCCGGGCCGTCGCGGACCGCGCTGCAGTCGCCGGTCACCAGGACCGTGTCGAATTCGCCGACGAGCACGTTCATCTGCGGTGCCGGCAGGCTGAGCGTTCCGTCGATCCATCGCCAGGCCGAGCCGTCGAATCGGTACTCCGCCACGTAGACGACGGTCGGGTCGACCGTGTACCGACCGGATGCCGCGTACGCGTGGCTCGTCGGCGTCGTCGTGAACTCGGCGACGCCGAGGTCGTCCCAGGTCGCACCGGGATCGGCGGAATGGACGAGCCCTCCGTCGGAATGCGACCACCGGTAGGCGACCGGGTGGAACCGCACCTCGGCGGGGCGACCGAGCAGCGTGCCGGAACGCGTCTCGACGGACGCGCGCCCGATGAAGTTCGCCGGGAGCCCGACGACCGCCCACCCGTCGGGCTGCATCTGGCCCGATGCCACGTCCGGCCGGAACGAGGCGATGTCGCGCAGCGTCACGGTCGGCTCGCCCGGCGCCGGTGGCTCCGGCTCGGCGCCCTCGAACGCGCAGACGGTCGGGTTCTCCGGGTTGCAAACGTCCCGCGGCGGCTCGGCCGGTCGGGTGGGCTCGGACGCGGGATCGACCCGATCGGGGGCCGCCCCGCCTTCGGCGGTAGGTGGCTGATCGTGGATTCTGTGTAGTTCGGCCTCGAGTTCGACAAGGCCTTCTGAGATCGAGTCATCCAGTCTGAGGTCGCACAGACCAGCGAGCTGGAGGTCTGCGGGGCATGCGGAGTGGCCGCCTGCCACGATTGCTCCCGCGGCGACTGTGGTGACTAACAGAAGTCGTCGCCAGGCCACAGTTCGTTTCCGCTCACCTTGATGCTCGTGATCTCCGCTCGGAACTCCAGAACGAGTGCCACCCGCTCGTCGCGATCGCTGGGAGTCACGTCTTCGCCTTGAGAGTTGCGCAGGACTGTGCCAGAGACGTCTTGGCACGCGTAGATCGAGATGAAGGTCTCTCCGTCGTCAACATGCGTCTCGATCAGTGCGGCTGTGTCGATCGTGGTCATGCCGCTCGCACGAAGTCCGGAGGCGACGAAGGTCTCGAGCTCCGAGACGCGCTTCTCGCCGAACTCACCCGATGATGTCTCCCGGATAGCGTCGGCGGGGAGCTCGCCGGCGAGTATGGCGGCGGTCGACTCTAGGTGGCGCTCATACGCCTCGACCGCCGCCGCCAGCGCCTCCTCGTCGGATGCGAACAGCGGCGTCTCGGCGGCATCCGTCGTCGGGGGCGGGGACGGAGTGGTCTGAGCCGCGGCGCACCCGGTGAGGGCGACCAGCGCCGCGCCCGTCAGGGCGAGCACGACGAGGCGGCGGAGGCGTCGGGGCATGCGGACCAAGGTAGGCGATCCGCGAGCGGGGTCCCGGCGTCATCCACAGGGTGCGCACAATGGGAGGCGGCGGCATCCGTCGACGAAGGGGGAACCGGATGAGCGAGGCGAACGGCATCGACGAGCACGACCTGGCGCGGCTGCGACGATGCGTCGAGTTGGCGCGGGCCGCGCGCGAGCGCGGGGACCATCCGTTCGGGTCGATCGTCGTCACCGGTGACGGGCGCGTCGTCGAGGGCATGAACACGGTGGTGACCCGGCGCGACCCGACCGGGCACGCTGAGACGAACGTCGTGCGCGATGCGGCGGCCGTCCTCGACGAGCGCGAACTCGCCGCGGCGACGCTCTACACGAGCACCGAGCCGTGCGCGATGTGCTCGGGCGCCATCTACTGGAGCGGCATCCCGCGGGTCGTGTTCGCGCTCTCGGAGGCCGGGCTCCGCGACATCGTCGCCGAACAGGAGGGCGTGCCGACGCTCAGCCTGCCGTCGCGCGAGGTCTTCGCCCGCGGCGGACGGCCGGTGATCGTCGACGGACCCGCCGACCTTCCCGAGGCCGCCGCCGTCCACGACGGGTTCTGGACCTGATCGCGGGCTGTACCCCTCAGGAGCGTCGTCCGACGATCGCCCAGGCTCGCGCGTTCAAGGCGATCGACCCGTCCGGCCGGGTCGCCGGCTCGACGGTCGCGCGCATCCGGTCGCGGACCGCCGTGCGCGCGGCATCCGTCGCCGACGCGAGGTACGACGGCGCCGGACCCTGGCCGCCGAGGAACGGGGACCACAGGTCGTCGAAGTCCGAGAACACCGTCTCGACGTCGATCGCGTCGACGCGGACGGAGTCGCCGTCCATTCCCGGCGCGGCAGACCAGAGGTCCCGGAGCGGCTGCGGGTCGCAGATCGGGAAGCGCCGCCCCTCGTCGAGGGCGACCGCGGCGGGGTCGACCGCCGCCGCGGCATCCCAGAAGTGGCGCAGCATGCGCATGCCGCCGGAATAGTCCCAGACGTAGGCCGCGATGAGTCCGCCCGGCGCGGCGACGCGCGAGAACTCCGCCACGGCGGCCGCGGCATCCGGCACGAAGTTGAGCACCAGGCCGGACACGACGGCATCCGCGGCCCCGTCCGGCAGCGGGAGGTGCTGCGCATCGCCCACGACGAACCGCACCTCCGGACGGCCGACGATCCCGGGTCGATCCCGCGCTGCGGCGAGGAAGCCCTCGGACGGGTCGACGCCCACGATCGAGCTCGGTGCGTACCGTTCGACCACGGCGGCGGTGAGCGCGCCCGTGCCGCAGCCCACGTCGACCCAGCGGATGCCGCGTTCCGCATCGAGCGATTCGAGGAACCGGTCCGCGACCGGCCTGCTCCACCGCCCGATGTACCGCTCGTACGGTCCCCCGTCGTGCCATCGGTCGGCGACCACCATGACGCGTGTCTACGCCGTGCGGCGTGGTGCCGCAACCCGGCCCGCACTCAGGGCCAGCCCTGTGCCGGCTGCGTGGAGCCGGCGGATACGCTCGCCGGGTGGATCCGAAGCCCAGCGCCCGCGTGCGCTCCCGCACCGGAAGGGCCCTCCTCGGGGCCATCGCACTGACCGCGCTGCTCGCGGGGTGCACGGCGACCGGGACGCCGTCGCCCTCCGAGGTGCCCCACGCGACGACGCCGTCGCCGACCGCGAGCGACGCGCCGCCCGCATCCGACGAACTCGTCGCGGCCGACGCCGATCGCCCGCTCGAGGCGATCGATGCATACGCCCTGTGCCGCGCGCAGACCTACGCGTTCTACCCCGGAGACTTCGCACTGCTCGAGTACGCGCCGTTCGACGAGGCATCCGTGCTGCTCCGTGGCGACGGGCTGTGGTTCGTCTACATCGAGGTCGACGACGGCAATCGACCGGCCGACCTGGTCGAATCCGGGGCGAGCAACTGCATCGTCGGCGGCACGATCGGCGAGCCCAAGTGGGAGCTCTTCGGTGTCGTCACCCGGGGCGAGGACGTCGTCGACGACTACGACGCGCCGCTGCCCAGTGCGTGACGTGCGGGCGGGCGGCGCTGCGACTCAGGTGGGCACGCCCGGCGCGGGCGCGGTCGGACCGAGCCAGTACGACGGCGCCGGCAGCTCGACGCCGCCGCTCGCCGCGACGATGACGATGAACGCGTAGATCGCGACGCCGATGGCGAGCGCGCCGAGCACCGTCGCGAGCGGCACCGCCCACGACACGCGCACTCCGGCTCGCCGGTAGCGCGCGGGCGCCATCCACGCGACCCACATCGCGGCGGCGCCGAAACCGGCGATCCACACCGTGCGCAACGCCTGGCCCTCGAGCGGCGCGAACAGCGCGATGCCGAGCGCGCCGGCGCCGAGCAGCACGGCGGCCCACGCGAACAACCGACCCATGCCGAGCCCGCCCACGTCGTACTGGTCGCCGAACCACGGCGTCGGCGCCTGGCCGGTGGGGCCGGTCGCGTCGCTCACGCCGTCGTGCTCGTCGTGGTCGTCGGGCTCGCGTCGGGCGGGATCGGTCATGTGGTCGATCGTACGGGCGCCGGATGCCGCAGTGCCCGCCACGGGCGACGGTGCGGGATCAGTCGGGGGGCGGCGCGATGGACTCGCGTTCGATGAGCCGCTGGGGGAGCACCACGTTCTCGTGTGGGGACCCGTCGCCCGCGATGCGGCGGATGAGCAGTCGCGCGGCCTCGGCACCGATCTCGTGGATGGGTTGCGCCATGACGGTGATCGCGGGCGCCGAGAGGCTCGTCCAGTCCGCATCGTCGAAGGCGACGAGCGACACGGCCGTCGGGATCGGGATGCCGAGTTCGCGAAGCGTTCGGAATGCGGCCTGCGCGATGAGGCTGTCCGACGCGACGATCGCCGTGATGCCCTCGTCGACGAGTCCGCGGACGATGGCGTCGACGCCGTCGCGGCGTGCGTTCAGGCGCACGAACCGGGCTGGATCGGGGATTCCGGCGACCTCGAGGGCCTCGACGAATCCCGTGACGCGGTCGCCGACGGAGCTCGAGCCGAGGCGGTCGCCGACCCGGTAGTCGCCCTCGTGCACGATCGTGGAGACGAACGCGACGCGGCGGTGGCCCGCCTCGAGGAGCAGGTCCGTCAGGCGGCGCGCGCCGGCGCGGTTGTCCGCGACGACCGCGTCGACGTCGAGCCCGTCGGCGATGCGGTCGAACAGGACCAGCGGCCGCCCGCGCTCGACGGCGGCGCGCAGCGTCGAGGGGTCGGTCGTCGAGGCGGGTGCGACGAGGATGCCGTCGACGCGCTTGGCGAGCAGCACCGAGACGGCGTTCTCCTCCGCGTCGGCGTGCTCGTCGGAGTTCAGCAGGATCAGGTCGTACCCGGCCGCCTTCGCGACATCCGCCGCCCCCCTCGTGGCCTGCGCGAAGAACGGGTTCTCGATGTCGCCGACGATGATGCCGATCGAGTTCGAGCGGCCGGTCGTCATGGTCTTCGCGAGCGCGTTGGGGCGGTAGCCGAGTTCCTCGGCCGCGGCCTGGACGCGATCCCGAACGGCCTCGCTGGCCGCGCCGTAGCCGCCCAGGACCCGCGCAGCGGTCGCCTTCGACACCTTCGCGGCGGCGGCGACATCGCTCACGGTCACCTCGCGGCGACCGTTCAGGTGGTCTGCCGGCATTGAGAGCTCCTCAGAGAAAGTTGTTGACGGATGTCTCGACGGCCGGTTAGTGTTCCGGAAACGCGCTGAGACCGGTCTCAATCTACGCGACTGAGACCGGTCTCAACAAGATCCGGATCCCGATCCGGATCTGCGTCCACCGGGCCGCAGCACCCCGGGAGCACCACCGCACCACCCGAAACCGAACCCGCACATTCCCCGACACGAACAGGAAGCAGCATCGTGATCCAGCGCACCACCCTCCGCCGCACGGCCGTCGCCGTCGCCGCGGCGGCCACCGCCCTCGTCCTCTCCGCCTGCGCCAGCGGCGCGTCCGGCACCTCCGCGTCCGACGACGCGTCCGACAACCCGTACGGCCTGATCACCCCGGGCCAGATCCGCGTGGCGAGCCTCGGCGACGCCAAGCCGTACACGTTCACCGACGAGAACGGCGAGTTCACCGGCTTCGACGTCGAGTTCTTCACGGATGTCGCGAGCCGCATCGGCATCGACGACGTCGTGTTCACCGGCCAGGACTTCTCGGCCATCCTCCCGGCCGTCGCCAACGGCCAGTTCGACGCCGGCGTCGCGGCGATCGGCATCACGGACGAGCGCAAGCAGACCGTCGACTTCTCCGACGGCTACCTCGCGGGCTACCTGACGGTCATGGCGAGCCCCGCCGCCGGCATCGAGGACGCGTCCGGCCTCGCCGGGAAGCGTCTCGGCGTCGTGCAGGGCACCCTGCAGGAGGCGTACGCGGTGAAGAACTTCACCGACACCGAACTGGTCCGCTTCCCCGACAACAACGCCGCGATCTCGGCGGTGAACAGCGGCTCGATCGATGCGCACTTCCTCGACTACGAGGCGGCCAAGGAGTACGCCGAGCAGTACGGGCTCGTGAACGCCATCGACATCCCCTCCTTCGACGCACCCGCCGGGTTCGCGATCGCGAAGGGCAACGCCGAGTTCCAGGCCGCGCTCAACGAGGCCCTGCACGCGGCCATGGAGGACGGCACCTGGAAGGAGCTCTACGAGAAGTGGTTCCCGGGCTCGCCGATGCCCGACCAGTACCTGCCGTCGGACGAGCAGGGCGAGTAACCCCTCCCATCCCGGTGCGGGCCGCCCCACAGCAACCGCGGCCCGCACCGGTCCATCCCCACCACAACGGAGGACCTCATGGACTGGCTCGACACCCTCGTCGCGACCTTCCTCGACTTCGAGGCGATGTGGCAGGTGTTCCCCCAGATGCTCGGCACGGGCCTGGTGAACACCCTCGTCATCTCGATCGCCGCGACCGTGATCGGCGTCGTGCTCGGCATGGTCGTCGCGATCATGGGCATCTCGCGCTCGCGCTGGCTGCGCATCCCCGCCCGCGTCTACACCGACATCTTCCGCGGCCTGCCCGCGATCCTGACCATCCTGCTCATCGGCCAGGGCTTCGCCCGGCTCAGCCAGCAGGTCTTCGGCCCCTCGCCCTACCCGCTCGGCATCCTCGCACTGAGCCTGATCGCGAGCGCGTACATCGGCGAGATCTTCCGCGCCGGCATCCAGAGCGTCGACCGCGGCCAGATCGAGGCCTGCCGCGCCCTCGGCATGAGCTACGGCAGCGCGATGCGCCTGGTCGTCGTCCCGCAGGGCGTCCGCCGGGTGCTGCCCGCCCTGGTGAACCAGTTCATCGCGATCGTGAAGGACTCGAGCCTGGTGTACTTCCTCGGCCTGCTCGTGTCCGAGCGCGAGCTGTTCCGCGTCGGACAGGATGCCGCCGTGCTCACCGGCAACCTGTCGCCTCTGGTGATGGCCGGACTGTTCTACCTCGTCATCACGGTCCCGCTGACCCACCTCGTCAACCACTTCGACGACCGGTTCCGCACCGGGCGCCGCAAGTCGGCGCCGCCGCGAAGCGGCCTCGACGAGGTCGAGGAGCAGACCCCGAGCCCGGCACTGACCTACGGAGAGAACTCGTGACCACCATGTCCGCACTCCCGATCACCGACGGCCACCGCTACTCCGGCTCGAGCCTCGAGCTGCGGGGCGTGTCCATGGCCTACGGCGACATCGAGGTGCTCCGCGACGTCAGCCTCGAGGTCGCCCCGGGCACGACCACCTGCATCATCGGACCCTCGGGCTCGGGCAAGTCCACGCTGCTGCGCGGCGTGAACCGGCTGCACGAACCCAGCAGCGGCGACGTCCTGCTCGCGGGCGAGAGCGTGCTCACGCAGAAGCCGGACGCGGTGCGCCGACGGATCGGGCTCGTGTTCCAGCACTTCAACCTGTTCCCCGACCACACCGCGCTCGAGAACGTGGCGCTCGCGCTGCGCAACGTCAAGCGGATGTCGAAGGCGGCCGCAACCCGGACCGCCATGGAGCGGCTCACCGAGGTCGGCCTCGCCGAGCGCGCGGACCACCGCCCGCGTGATCTCTCCGGCGGGCAGCAGCAGCGCGTCGCGATCGCCCGCGCCCTCGCGATGGATCCCGAGGTGATGCTCTTCGACGAGGCGACGAGCGCACTCGACCCCGAGCTCGTCAAGGGCGTGCTGACCCTCATGGCCGGCCTCGCCCGCCGAGGCATGACGATGCTCGTCGTCACGCACGAGATGGGCTTCGCCCGGAAGGTCGCCGACCAGGTCGTGTTCATGGACGAGGGGCGCGTCGTCGAGCACGGCGCGCCCGGCGACCTCTTCGACCGCCCGCGGAGCCCGCGCCTGCAGCGCTTCCTCTCGGAGGTGCTCTGATGGCGGATGCCGCGCAGCGCGCGCCCATCCGCACCGCGATCATCGGCTACGGCACCTCCGGGCGGGTCTTCCACGCGCCGTTCGTCGACGCCGACCCCGCCTACTCGCTCGATGCGATCGTCACGCGCGACCCGTCGCGTCGGGCGTCGGCGGAGGCACGGCATCCGTCGGCCAGGACCCTCGCGACCGTCGACGACCTGTGGGCGACGGCCGAGCGAATCGACCTCGTCGTCATCGGCTCGCCGAGCGGCACGCACGCCGCGCTCGCCGAGGCGGCGCTCGAGGCGGGCCTCGACGTGGTGGTGGACAAGCCGTTCGCGGTCACCGCCGACGACGGTCGCGAGCTCATCGCGACCGCGGCCCGGCTCGGCCGCACCCTCACCGTCTTCCAGAACCGCCGCTGGGACGGCGACTTCCGCACGGTGCGCCGGCTCGTCGATCGCGGCGAGCTGGGCGAGGTGCACCGGTTCGAGTCCCGGTTCGAGTGGTGGAAGCCCGAGCCGCCCACCTCGTGGAAGACCGAGGCGAGCGTCGCGGAGGGCGGCGGGATCCTCTACGACCTCGGCACGCACCTCCTCGACCAGGCCGTGCAGCTGTTCGGCCCCGTCGCCGAGCTCAGCGCAGAGATCGACCGGCGGCGTCCCGCCGCCGCTGCGGACGACGACGTGTTCCTCGCGCTCCGGCACGAGTCGGGCGTGCGCTCGCACCTCTGGATGAACGCCGTCGCCCCGCGCCTCGGCCCCCGCTTCCACGTGCTCGGCTCGCGCGCCGGCTACACGAGCTGGGGCCTCGACGGCCAGGAGCCCGCCCTCATCGGGGGCGCGCTCCCGGGCGATCCCGGATTCGGCGAGACGCCGGAGGCCCGTCGGGGCGTGCTCGGCACCGACGGCGCCTGGCGGTCGGTCCCCACCGAGCGGGGCGACTACGGCGCCTTCTACCGGCTGCTCGCCGTCGCGCTTCGCGACGGCGGCCCCCTCCCCGTCGATCCGGCCGACGCGGTCGCGGTGCTCGAACTCATCGAGCGAGCGCACGCCGCGGCATCCGTCGACGCCTGACCCGCACGCAGTACTCGAGAACCACGAGAAGGAACAACGCATCATGTCTGGAACCGGAACGAAGCACGTCGTCGTCATCGGCGGCGGGATCCTCGGAGCGTCGACCGCGGCGCACCTCGCACGGGGCGGCGCCGACGTGACCCTCGTCACGTCCGGGGCGATCGCCGACGGGGCCTCCGGCCGCTCGATCGCCTGGCTGAACTCGTCGGGCGACCGCTCGCGCGACTACCACTACCTGCGTCTGATCGCCCTCGACCGATACCGGACCTGGGCCGAGCGCCACCCGGAGAGCCGGTCCTACCTGCGGTTCGACGGTGCGATGAAGTGGGCCGGCGACGGCGAGAGCTTCCGCGAGACGTTCGCGTTCGAGCGCGCCGCCGGATACGACGCGGTCTGGGTCGATCGATCCGACGTGAGCGCCGTCGCTCCCGACGTCGACGCGGCAGCGGTCGCCGAGGAGGGCGCGATCTTCAACGCGGGCGAGGGCTGGGTGAACCTGCCCGACCTCATCGCCGAGCTGGTCGCCGAGGCCGGGGCGGACGGCGCCCGGGTCATCGAGCACGCGGGCGACGTGCGCGTCGACGTGCAGGGCGGCGTCGCGCACGGGGTGGTCCTCGGGGACGGCAAGCAGATCGCCGCCGATCACGTGGTGCTCGCCACCGGCGGGGACGTCCCCGCGCACCTCGCCGCCCTCGGGGTGACCCTTCCCGACGCGACTCCGGCGGCGTTCGTGCTCTTCACCGACCCGGTCGACGTCGAGGTGAGGACCGTGCTGAACACGCCGCGGGTCGCCGTGCGACCGACCCCTGACGGACGGCTCGTGCTCGACGCCGACTGGGCGGAGAAGTCCGTCGTCGTCGGCGACGACGGATCGATCACCGTCCCCGAGGCGACGGTGCAGGGGCTCCTCGAAGCGGCGTCGCGCGTGCTCGCCGGGAACCCCCGCCTCACCGCGCAGCGCGTGGGGGCCGGGCTGAAGCCGATCCCGGGAGACGGCGAGCCGGTCGTCGGCGCGGTGCCCTCGATCGCGGGCCTGTCCACGGTGTTCACGCACTCGGGCGCCACCCTGGGCCTCGCGCTCGGCGAACTGCTCGCCGAGGAGATCCTGACCGGGGCGCCGTCGCCCGTGCTGGCCTCGTTCCGGCTCGACCGCTTCGGTGCCGGCATCGTGACCGACGCCGTCGGCACCGGTGCCTGGGCGCCCGTGGCGCAGGCGTAGTCGAGGACTCGAGCGCCCGCACCCGCCTCCGGGTGCGGGCGCGTCGGCGCGCGCC
>NZ_SDPL01000230.1 GCF_004135055.1 Agromyces binzhouensis
CGCGCGCCCAGCCGTGGGCCGACGTCGTGCTCTCGGGTGCGATGACGCCCGGACAGCTCGACGCGAACCTCGCCTCGCGCGCGCCGGCGCCGTCCACGGATGCCGCGGCGCTCGGCGCGCTCGCCGAAGCCCCCGCCCACTACTGGTCGGCCCGGAGCGCGCGCGACTGGAGGTGAGGCGCCGTCGCAGTGTCGAGGAGCGGGGCTCGCTCCCAGCCGCGTCGGCTAGCCTGCGCGAAGGCCCGAGTGACTTCGGGTACCGGATGGCTCGACGCAGCGCGATCCCACGAGAGGTGCCGACCGGCAGACGTCTCGCATCGCGGAGTTCGACTCCGTCCGATCGAGAGCGACATCCGTGCCCCGATTCAGCATCCTCTCCACCTTCCCGCCCACGCGGTGCGGCCTCGCAACCTTCTCGCGGTCGCTCGCCGACGCGCTCCTCGCGATCGGCTCGGACCCGATCCGCATCGTCCGAGCCGTCGACGACCTCGACGCGCCGAGCCCCGGACTCGCCGCGGGGATCGCGGTGGTCGGAGAGCTGCACGTGGACCGTCCCGATCGCACGCAGGCGACCGCTCGGCTGTTGAGCGCCGCCGACGTGGTCATCGTGCAGCACGAGTACGGGATCTACGGCGGCGACGACGGCAGCGATGTCGTCGCCGTGCTCGAATCGCTCACCTCGCCCTCGATCGTCGTGCTGCACACGGTGCTCGCCGCACCGACGGACGGCCAGCGCGCGGTGCTCGAGCGGGTGGTCGCGGCGGCGACCGCCGTGGTCGTGATGACGGAGGCGGCGCGCGCGCTGCTGATCCGCCACTTCCGCGTGGACGTGAGCCGGGTCTCGGTCATCCCGCACGGCGTGCCGGAATGGACGACCCCGACCGCCGGCCATGCCGGCGACCGCACGACGGTGCTGACCTGGGGCCTGATCGGACCGAGCAAGGGACTCGAATGGGGCATCCGCGCCATCGCCTCGCTCGGCGACGTCGCGCCGGCGGTGCACTACGAGATCCTCGGCGAGACCCACCCGAAGGTCGTCGCCCACGAGGGCGAGGCGTACCGGGAACGGCTCGAGCACCTCGCCGACGAACTGGGCGTCGCCGACCGGGTCGCGTTCGACTCGCGCTACCTCGATGCCGACGCCCTGGCCGGACGGGTCGGCGCGGCCGATCTCGTACTGCTTCCCTACGACTCCCGCATCCAGGTGACGTCGGGCGTGCTGGTCGAGGCGCTCGCCGCGGGGAAGCCGGTCATCGCGACCGGGTTCCCGCACGCGCGGGAGCTGCTGCACCCGAGGATGATCGTCGCGCACGAGTCGCCCGCGTCGATCGGCGCCGCCGTCCGAGCCGCCATCGCGCGCGCCGAGCCGGTGGAGGCCCGGCCGCAGGGCATGAGCTGGACGGCCGTGGCGGGCCGGTTCCGCTCGCTCGCGGATTCGCTGGTCGCCGCACGGGTCGCGAGATCCGCGTGAGCACGCAGGCGCCGTCGATCGGGCTGCCGTACGCGCACCTCGTCGACATGACGGACGGGCGCGGCCTGTTCGAGCACGCGCTCTACGCCCAGCCGCGCCGCGCCCACGGGTACTGCGTCGACGACGTCGCCCGCGCGCTCGTCGTCGTGGTTCGCGCGCAGTCGTCGTGGCCCGTCGTCCAGCGATTGGGCGAGACCTACCTCCGCTTCGTCGAAGGGGCGGTGATCGCGGATGGACGCGCCCACAACCGGATGAACGAGGCGGGCGAGTGGACCGACGAGCCGGGCATCGGCGACTGGTGGGGGCGCGCGGTGGCCGCGCTGGGGGCGGTGGTCGCCGACCCGTCCGACCCGACCGCACGACTGCGCGCCACGCGCGCGCTCCAGCACGCCCTCGCGCAACGGCCGACGGAGGTCCGCACGCTCTCGTTCGCCGTGGTCGGCGCCGCGGACCTGCTCGCCGTGCGCCCGCGATCGTCGCTGGCTCGCGAGTTCCTGACCTACGCCCTGGCCCGTCTGCCGCGGCATCGGATCGCCGAATGGGACTGGCCGGAGCCGCGCCTTCGCTACGCGAACGCCTCCCTTCCCGAGGCGCTCATGGTGGCCGGCCGCGCACTCGGCGACGAGGACGCCGTCGATCGCGGGCTCGGGTTCCTGCGGTTCCTCCTCGAGCTCGAGACCCGCGACGGGCACCTCTCCGTGACGGGCCACTGCGGCCGAGGGCCCGACGGGATCGGGCCCGGGTTCGACCAGCAGCCGATCGAGGCGGCGGCGATGGCGGATGCCTGTGCGCGTGCCTTCCGACTGACCGACGACCCGTACTGGCGCGCCGGCGTGGCCCGGGCATTGGGGTGGTTCACCGGCGACAACGACCTCGGGATCGCGATGACCGACCCGCTCACGGGTGCCGGATTCGACGGGCTCGAGCCCGGCGGGCGGAACGAGAATCGCGGCGCGGAGTCCACGTTGGCCGCCCTCAGCACGTTCCAGCGGGCCCGCGAGGTCGGGCTCTCCCCTCGAACCGGCCGCTCGTGACCCCCCGGCTCGCCGACCTCGGCGCGGAGCTCGTCCTCGACGCGACCCGCGTGATCCTCCGCCTGTTCCTCCCCGGGGAGGGCCTGACTCCGACGCGATCCCGTGCGGCCGACGTGGTGGCGCGCATCACCGCGCTGAGCCGCGCGGAGATCCGCGCGGCATCCGACGAACTCGTCGCCGCCTTCGGCGATCGCCACGACGATCTCGACGAGCAGCTCGCGCGGCATGCCGAGACGGTGGCGTTCCGCACCCCGACGGACCTCCGGCCGGAGCCGGCCCTCGAAGTCGTGCTCGGGGCCGCGTTCACGGCCGAGTACGCGGTCGAGGCCGCGGCGCTGTGCAACCCCAGCGCCATGGTGCACCCCGACCAGTCCGGGCTCGACGAGCACCAGCTGCGGCTCGCGATCGCCCTGCGATGCATCGGCGAGGGGCACGTGTCATCCGTCGGGTTCGCCTCGGCCGTCATCGGCCCGGGTCGACGGTGGGAGTTCGAGCCGCGTGCATCCCCGATGGCGACCCCGGCCATCGGGGACGGCACCTGGACCAGGGAGGGCCTGCGGGAGGCGCTGGAGAGCGAGCATCGACTCAACGAGCTCTCGGGCGCCGTCATCCGGGCGCTCCCCGACGAGTTCCGCACCTCCGAGCTGGAGACGGCGATCGGGGCCGTGCCCGCAGACCTCACGCGGCGCCGCGAGGCGCACGGCGACCTGGACACCATCCGGACGATGGCGTGGTCGGCGTACTCGGCGAGCTTCGCCCCCGAGACCCGGCTGAGCCAGCGGGTGCTCATGCCCGTGAGCGACGAGGAGTCGAACGGGATCGAGGACGCCCGGTTCGTGTCGTTCACCGATGCCGACGGCACGGAGGAGTACCGCGCGACCTACACCGCGTACGACGGCCGGTCGATCGCGCCGCGACTGCTCGTCTCGCGCGACCTGCGGTCGTACAGCATGCACCGGCTGCTCGGGCCGGCGGCCACGAACAAGGGGATGGGGCTGTTCCCGCGCACGATCGACGGCATCCACTGGGCGCTGACCCGCACCGACGGCGAGAACATCTCCATCGCCACGTCGGCCGACGGCCGCAGCTGGGAGTCGGCGGGCGTCGTGCGACGGCCCCGGCACCTCTGGGAGACCGTGCAGCTGGGCAACTGCGGGTCGCCGATCGAGACCGATCGCGGATGGCTCGTCATCACGCACGGCGTCGGACCGATGCGCCGGTACTCGATCGGCGCCATCCTGCTCGACCTCGACGACCCGCGTCGCGTCCTCGCCGACCTCGCGTCGCCGCTCCTGCGACCGGACGGCGATCTGCAGGACGGCTACGTGCCCAACGTGGTCTACTCGTGCGGCGGCATCGTGCACGACGGCACGCTCTGGCTGCCCTACGGCGTCGGCGACCAGCGCGTGCGCGCCGCCGCGATCGACCTCGACGAGCTGCTCGACGCCCTCGAGCCGACCGGGGGGCGGTCGGCGTGAGGGTCGCCATGCTCGGGCCGATCGCCTGGCGCACCCCGCCGGTGCACTACGGGCCGTGGGAGCAGGTCACGAGCCTGCTGACCGAGGGGCTCGTGCGCCGCGGGGTCGACGTCACCCTCTTCGCCACCGGCGACTCGATGACCTCTGCCCGGCTGGAGTCGGTCGCACCGCACGGGTACGGCGACGACCCCGCGATGGACGGCCGCGTCTGGGAGGCGATGCACGTCGCGGAGGCGCTGCGGCGCTCGGCGTCGTTCGACGTGATCCACAACCAGCTCGACTGGCTGCCGCTGGCGTTCTCGCGATCGTGGCGGGCGCCGATGGTGACGACGATCCACGGGTTCAGCGGGCCCGACATCCTGCCCGCCTACCGGTCGGCGGACTCGGCGTACGTCGCCATCTCGGATGCCGACCGCGCGCCCGAGCTGGACTACGCGGCGACGATCCACCACGGCATCGACGTCGACGCGTTCCCGTTCACCGGATCGCCGGGCGAATCGCTCGCGGTCTTCGGCCGCATCCACCCCGACAAGGGGATCGTCGACGCGATCGAGATCGCCCGGCGCGCCGGGCGGCGGCTGGTGATCTGCGGCCCCGTCCACGACCGCGACTACTTCGCCGACGAGGTCGAACCGCGGCTCGACGGCGACCGGGTCGTGTACCTCGGCTCGGTCGGCTCCGCCGAGCGAGCGCGCGTGCTCGGCTCGAGCGCCGTGCTGCTGCATCCCATCCACTTCGACGAGCCGTTCGGCCTCTCGGTCGTCGAGGCGATGGCGTGCGGCACCCCCGTGGTCGCGTACCGCCGCGGCTCGATGCCGGAGGTGGTCGACGACGGCGTCACGGGGTTCGCCGTCGAGCCGTCGGATGCCGCGGCCGCCGCCTCGGCCGTGGACCGCGCCGCGCTGCTCGACCGGGCG
>NZ_SDPL01000231.1 GCF_004135055.1 Agromyces binzhouensis
CACCCGAACGCGGGGGTCCGCCGCGCGCGGGGCCGCGGCATCCGCCCCCGCTGCGCCCGGAGTGCGGTTGACTGGAGCCATGGCGCATCGACAGCGTGGACGACGGGCGGGCTCGACGTGAGCGGGGGTGTCGGCCGCGGACTCGGCCCCGGCCGGGGTGTCCCGGGCGACGGTGAACCGACGCGGCGGCCCTCGATGGCCGCGATCATCGGCATCGCGCTCGCCGTGTTCGCGTTCCTCCTGCCCTCGTGGTGGGCGCTGCCCGTCGCGGCGATCGCGATCGTGCTCGGCGTGGTCGGGCGCCGGCAGTTCCGCGCCGACCCGATCACCGGGCCGGGGTGGCTGTCGCTCACGGCGATCATCCTCGGAGCGTTCGTGCTCCTCGGGCAGATCGCCATCCTCGTCACCGCCCTCGTGTCGACGCCGGTCTGAGCCGACGACGCCCCGTACGGGGGACAGTCCGACGCGCGACCGCGTCGATAGGGTGGCGAGACACGACCAGCGACGACGAAGCGGACGACGGGAGGAGGCTCCGTGGCCCAGCTCGGCTCGATTCTCGTGATCTCCGACGACGCCCGGGCGATCGCCGACCTCAGCGGCATCCTCGAGGAGGACCGCTACACCGTCCTCACGGCCGAGGGGGATCCGGCGCACGCGCACGCCGCCCTGGCGCACGGACCCGACCTGATCGTGCTCGATGCCGGACTGCGGCGCGCCGACCCGTTCGCGCTCGCCGCCGAGCTGCACGGCGCCGACGAGGCCCATGACCTGCCCGTCATCTTCATGGCCGCCGACGCCGACGTGGAGACCCGCGTGCGCGGCCTCGAGGCGGGCGACGACCTCATCGGCATCCCGTTCGATGCCCGCGAGGTGCTGGCGCGCATCGAGCGCCAGGTCACGGTGTCGAAGGTGCGGATGGCGCTGCGCGAGTCCGAGGCGAAGTTCCGCTCCGTCATGGAGTCGGCGATCGACGCGATCATCTCCGCCGACGCGGCGGGCGTCATCCGCAGCTGGAACAGCGCGGCCACCGCCCTGTTCGGCCACACCGAGGCCGAGGCGATCGGCCGGCCGCTCGAGCTCGTGATCCCCGAGCGGTTCCGCGAACTGCACCGCACGGGCATCCACCGCGTCAGCACGGGCGGTGAGACGCACGTCATCGGTTCGACCGTCGAGCTCGCCGCCATCCGCAACGACGGGTCGGAGTTCCCGATCGAGCTCTCGCTCGCGACCTGGTTCCTCGACGAGGACCGCTACTACACGGGCATCATCCGCGACATCAGCGAGCGCAAGCAGGCGGAGCAGAAGTTCCGGTCGGTGACCGAGTCGGCGATCGACGCGATCATCTCGGCCGACCACACCGGCCGCATCATGTCGTGGAACTCGGCCGCGACCCGCATCCTGGGCTACGACGAGGACGAGGCGGTCGGGCAGCAGCTCGAACTCGTCATCCCGCCGGAGTTCCAGGAGCTGCACCGGGCGGGCATGAAGCGCTACACCGAGACCGGCGAGGCGCACGTCATCGGCACGACGGTCGAGCTCTCGGCGATCACGAAGTCCGGCGAGCAGATCCCGATCGAGCTGTCGCTGTCGACGTGGACCGTGCACGAGGACCGCTACTACACGGGCATCATCCGCGACATCGGCGAGCGCAAGGCCGCCGAGGAGGCGCTCCGCCAGAGCGAGCAGCAGCTCCGCGAGCGCACCGACGAGTTGCGCGGCAAGAACTCGGTGCTCGAGGAGACCCTCGCGCAGATCGGCCAGATGCAGGACCAGCTGATCCTGCAGGAGAAGATGGCCTCGCTCGGCAAGCTGAGCGCCGGCATGGCGCACGAGCTGAACAACCCGGCATCCGCGGCCCAGCGGGGCGCATCGCAGGCGATGGCCGTGTTCGCCAAGCTGCAGGAGGCGCAGCTCCAGCTCGGGCGACTCGGGCTGTACGGCTCGAAGATGGAGCACCTGCGTGAGCTCGACCGGATGGCCGTCGAGCGCGCCGACCAGCCGATCGAGCTCGGTGCGCTCGAGCGCAGCGACCGGGAGGCCGAGGTCGAGGACTGGCTCGACGAGCACGACGTCGACGACGGCGGGGAGCTCGCGCCCGCGCTCGTGAGCCTCGGACTCGACGTCGACGACCTCGACGGCCTCGCGGCGACCTTCGTCGGCGAGGAGGCCTCGGTCGTCGTCGAGTGGCTCGGCCTGAAGTTCCTCATCTACACGCTGCTCTCCGAGGTCGCGGTCGGCACGACGCGGATCGTCGACCTGGTGAAGGCGCTGAAGACCTACACGTACATGGACCAGACGCCCGTGCAGGACGTCGACGTGCGCCGCGGCCTCGACAACACGCTGATCATCCTGCACAACAAGCTCAAGGGCGGCGTGCACGTCGTCCGCCGGTACGACGACGACCTCCCGGCGATCCAGGCGTACGCGAGCGAGCTCAACCAGGTGTGGACGAACCTCATCGACAACGCCATCGACGCCATGCACGGCGTCGGCACGCTGACGGTCCGCGCCCGGCGCGACGGCGACGTGGTCGAGGTGCAGATCGAGGACGACGGCCCCGGCATCCCGCCCGAGAACATGGTCGTGCTGTTCGACCCGTTCTTCACGACGAAGCCGGTCGGCGAGGGCACCGGGCTCGGCCTGCCGATCTCGCGGAACATCGTGGTGAAGAAGCACCACGGCGAGATGACGGTCGACTCGGTCCCGGGGCGGACGTGCTTCACGGTGCGCCTGCCGATCGATTCCACGCCAGGCGACGACGGAGAGGGCTGAACCGTGGCCAAGCCGGTGATCATGACGGTCGACGACGAGCCGCAGGTGCTCAACGCGATCGCCCGCGACCTGCAGGCGCGCTACCGCTCCGACTACCGCATCGTGAAGGCGTCGTCGGGGCAGGAGGGGCTCGACGCCGTGGGGGAGTACCTCAAGCGCGGCACGCCCGTGGCGCTCTTCATCGTGGACCAGCGGATGCCCGGCATGACCGGCACCGAGTTCCTGGAGCAGGCGCTGAAGCTCGTGCCCGACGCCAAGCGCGTGCTGCTCACCGCCTACGCCGACACGAACGCGGCGATCACGTCGATCAACGCGCTCGACCTCGACTACTACCTGTTGAAGCCGTGGGATCCGCCCGAGGAGCGGCTGTACCCGGTGATCGACGACCTGCTCGACGACTGGCGCGCGAGCGCGCCCCCGGTGTACGAGGGCATCCGCGTCGCGGGTGCACTGTGGTCGCCCACGACGCACGCCGTGAAGGACTTCCTCGCGCGCAGCCAGATCCCGTACCAGTGGCTCGACATCGAGAAGAACGAGGGTGCGCGCGAGCTGGTCGAGGCGTCGACGAGCGGCACGCGCAAGCTGCCCGTCGTCTTCCTGCCCGACGGCACGACGCTGTTCAGTCCCGACCTGCACGAGCTGGCCGAGCGCATCGGGCTGCGGGCGCCCGCCCAGCAGCCGTTCTACGACCTCGTCGTCGTGGGCGCCGGACCCGCCGGGCTCGCCGCCGCGGTCTACGGTGCGTCCGAGGGCCTGCGGACCGCGGTCGTCGAGCGCGAGGTGCCGGGAGGGCAGGCCGGCACGAGCTCGCGCATCGAGAACTACCTCGGCTTCCCGAACGGCATCAGCGGCGCCGACCTCGCGCGGCGCGCGGTGACGCAGGCGAAGCGGCTCGGCGCCGAGATCCTCAGCCCGCAGGCCGTCACCGGCATCCGACTCGAGGACTCGTACAAGATCGTCACGCTCGACGACGGCAGCGAGCTGCGCTGCCGTGCGCTCGTGCTCGCGACCGGGGTGTCGGCGCGCACGCTCGACGTGCCCGGCGAGGAGCGGCTGCTCGGGGCATCCGTCTACTACGGCGCCGCCGCCTCGGAGGCGGTGGCGTACAGCGGATGCCGCGTGGCCGTCGTCGGCGGAGCGAACTCGGCCGGGCAGGGCGCGATGTTCCTGTCGCGGTACGCGGCCGAGGTCACCATCCTGGTGCGCGGCGACGGGCTCGAGTCGTCGATGTCGCGCTACCTCATCGACCAGATCGAGGCGACGCCGAACATCACGGTGCGGCCGCATTCGCGCGTCGTCGCGCTCTCCGGCGAGGAGCGCCTGGAGTCGGTCACGGTCAGCGACATGGGGACCGGCGGCGAGGAGGAGCTGCCCGCCGACGCGATGTTCGTGTTCATCGGGGCGGTGCCCGGCACGGGTCTCGTGCGCGGCCTCGTCGAGCTCGACGACCACGGCTTCGTCCTGACCGGGCAGGACCTCGTGCGCGACGGCCGACGTCCGCGCGGGTGGACGCCCCAGCGCGACCCGTTCCTGCAGGAGGCGAGCGTGCCGGGCATCTTCGCCGCCGGGGACGTGCGGCACGACGTGATGCGACGCGTGGCCTCGGCGGTCGGGCAGGGGTCGGTCGCGGTGAGCCTCGTGCACAAGTACCTCGAGACGGTCTGAGGCGGGGCGGCGGCGTCCCCGCCCCGATTCGAGGTCGGCTGAGGAGTGCGGGGTTCGCAGGATGACGTGGAGCTCGCGACTCCATCGCCGGGCATGACGCGGCTCATCCTGCGTACTCGGAGCGCTCGCCGTCGCGCGGCGGCCGGGTTCGCAGGATGACGTGCGGTTGACCCTCATCGGCGAGCGGATGTCGCGGCTCATCCTGCGTACTCCGCCACCTGGCCGGCCATCGCGCCATGATGGTCGCATGGCGACCGACCCGGTGGCGGAGGCGGCCGACGCACTCTACGCGCTCGTGCCCGAGGAGTTCACCGCGGCGCGCAACGCCCGCGCGGCGGATGCGCGCAGCGCGAGCGAGCCGGCGCTGGCGAAGGAGATCGGCGCGCTCCGCCGCCCCTCGCCCTCGGCGTGGATCGTGAACCGGCTCGCG
>NZ_SDPL01000232.1 GCF_004135055.1 Agromyces binzhouensis
TCCGCCGAGCGCCCGGTCGGGATCGCCCTCCGGTCGGCCCGTCGCCCCCGGCGTCGCGGCCGGCCCGGTCGGGACCACGCCGGGCGAGGTCTGTCCGGCGTTCGGTCGCGTGTAGTCGGGCACGGTCCCGCGGCCGGGCGTGGGCTCGAACGGCACCCACCCGACGCCCTCGAAGTAGAGCTCGGGCCACGCGTGGAGGTCGTGCGAGTCCACCTCGATCACGACCTGGTCGTCCACCCGCCCGTCGCCCGGAGTCCCGGCGGTGTACCCGATCGAGATGCGCGACGGGATGCCGACCTCACGAGCGAGCACCGCCATGGTCGACGCGAAGTGCACGCAGTAGCCCGCACCCTGCTCGAGGAACGCGGCGATGGCGTCGAACCCCGCTCCGTCGTAGCCGTCGACCACCGGGGCGCTCTCGGAGTACTCGAAGTCCGAACCGCGGAGGTACGCCTGGATCGCGACGGCCGCGTCGTACCGCGTCGGCGCCGAGGCGGTGACCGCAGCCGCCGTCTCGGCGATGATCGGCGGAACGTCGTCGGGCAGTCGGCGCGTCGCGTCGGCCACCGCGCCGGGTGACGGCACGGGCGCCGAGCGCAGCTGCGTGATATCGGGTTGCACGTCGAGGTGGGTGAGGCGGTACTGCTGCCCGAGCGTCGTCGAGTCGACGCTGCGGACGTTGAGCGTGCCCTGGTCCCAGAACCACGACCCGCTGACGCCGCTGACCTCGGTCGTCGGGTACGGCACGGGAAGCCACGCGGTGCGGACCTGGTCGACCTGCACGGCGATCGGACGGGGCTCGACCAGCACGTCCTCGGCGAGCCCGTCGGGCCCGGGCAGCGTCCCGAGCGTGTTGTCCCCGTCGACCGCACGGTCGGTCGCGGACCACACCTGGCCCTCGAGTCGCTCGATCGTGAGCAGGGTGAAGTACGGTCGCTCGCCCTCGGGCGACACGTACGAGAAGGCGGGCACCGGCTCGGGCCGGCGCAGGTCTCGACCGAGGTCGACGTACGGGCTGACGCCCCTGGCGAAGAGCGTCGCCGGCCCGCCGCTGCCGACCAGGAAGCTGGTGCTCACGCTCGGCGTGGCGGCGGCGATGACCGATGCCGCGACGAGGCCGATCGCGGCGAGGCCGAGCGATGCGCCCATGGTCGACACGATCGGCGCCCGCTTGGGCGCGCTGACGACCGGTGCGTCGTCGCGATCGTCCTCCTGGACGAGCTCCGCGGCGCGCCGCACGCGCACGTCGACGCGGAGCAGCAGCAGGTAGGCCGCCGCGGTGAGCACGAGCGCGGGCACCTCGGCGCCGTCCGCGAGGAACAGTCCCGGCACGAGGACCGGCACCAGCATCGGGATCGCGGCGAGCGCGGGGACGCGCACGGTCTGGACGAGCAGGTCGAGGAGGACGGCGATCAGGCCCACGCCGACGGTGATCGCGAAGACGAGCGCGGGAACCGGGATCGCCGGCACGGACTGCTGCTCGATCGTGCGGCGCGCACCCTCGGTGAGCTCGCCGAAGACCGCGAACGTCTCGGGCGTGGGGATCACCAGCGCGAGGCTCGTCGCGCCGCCGAAGAGCAGCGTGAGCGCGAGCAGCATGACCACGAGCTCGAGCGGCGGGACGAGCGACGGCGGAGTCCGCACGGCGCGGAGCGCCGCTCCACCGCCGATCACCGCGACCGCGACGACGGCGCCGGCCCACCACCATCCGCTTCCCGCGATCAGCGGCCCGAGCGCCGTCGTCGCCACGAGGAGGAGCAGCAGGCTCACCCCCGACAGCGCGAGCGACTGCGCGCGGGTCAGCGGGTAGCGGTCAGGGCCCACGGCGACCTCCCGAGCGCACCGCCTCGCGGGCGGACCGCCACGCGTCCTGCCAGGCGGCGGGCAGGTCGGCCGCCCGGTGCACGCGGATGACCCGCCAGTCGGCTTCCTCGAGCCGCTCGACGATGCGGGCGGAGACGGCGTCGGCGGCGAACGCGATCGCGGGCTCGACCGAGCTGCGGAGTGCGACGAGCGCCTCGGCGGCATCGCCGGACGGGTCCACGAGCACGGCGATCGCCGGCATCCGCGTGTCGCGACGCACCGACGTCACGGGGGCGGTGGGATGCCGCCGGGCCTCACGCTGCTCGGCGCGCCCGACGTCGCGACGAGCCGGGTCCAACCGGGCGAGGTCCTCGAGCAGCGCGAGGTCTCCGCCCGGGGCGCGGTAGCCGCCCGCCTCCGGCGCGATCGGCTCGATGTGCGCCGCGGGGTCCTCGACCGGGTCGAGTCGCACCCGGAAACCGCGTCCGAGCAGGTGCACGCCGAGCGAGGCCGCGAGTTCGACGCCGAGTTCGAACGCCGGGTCGAGGGCGTCGGAGCGGTCGCGCGAGCCCGACGCCGGGTGCGCGACACGCCCGCCGAGGGTCGTGTCGAGGAGGATGCGGAGCTCGGGGTCGCCGCGCTGCTCCTCGTCGCGCACCATCAGCTCGCCGCGACGGGCGGTGGCGGCCCAGTGCACCCGCCGGAGCGGGTCGCCGTACCGGTACTCGCGCGCGATGAGCTCGTCGCTGTTCGGCCGCGTGCGGCGCTGCAGCGCGTGCACCGTGCCGTCGACGCTGGCGAGCAGGCCGACCGCCGGCTCGAGGGGCGTGACGCGCGGCGTCACGACGAGGTCCCTGGCGCCGCCCGCCACCCGATCGATGCGCGCGAGTCCGAACGGATCGGTCACCGACACGCGGAGCGGCCCCACCTCGAACACCCCGCGCCGAGGTGTCCGCAACCGGTACTCGAGGCCGACGGTGTCGTCGCCCGAGGGGAGGATCCCCTCGGTGCGCCCGATCGCGGGCAGGATCGCCTCGGGCGGCGGTCGGAGCGCCGGAGAGGCGAGGTCGCGCCAGTGCGCGCCGTCGAACGCCCGGCGGCTCCGGTTGTGCACGCGCAGCCGGACGGTCGTCGAGTGCCCGGCGCCGACGACCGGTGGCTCGAAGGTGCGGTGGACGGCGAGTCGCGGCGGACGCGCCGCGAGGAAGCCGAGCGCAGCGAGCGGCATGGAGAGGCCGACCGCGGCGAGGAGGAGGATGTCGCGCAGGTCGAACCAGAGCGCGACGCCGAAGAGGATGCCGCCCACGACCATGAGTGCGATCCCTCGCGGGGTCAGGCGCGGACGCGCCTGGTGTCGCACCCGGCCGACCCGCGACATCAGGATCACTCCCTCCGCGCGCTGCCGACCGGGACGGGCGTCTCGCCGACGATGCGGCGCACGATCTGGTCGATGAGCGGGCCGCCGTCGTGGTCGTGCCCGCCGACCGCACGGCTGGTCGGCACGAGCCGATGCGCGAGCACCGGCACGGCGAGGGCATCGACGTCGTCGGGCAGCACGAAGTCGCGGCCGTGCATCGCGGCGTGCGCCTTCGCCGCGCGGATCAGCTGGAGGGTCGCGCGGGGGCTCGCCCCGAGCCGGAGCTGGCGGTCCTCGCGCGTCGCGCGCGCGAGGTCGACCGCGTACCCCTTGACGGGCTCCGAGGTGAACACGCGCTGCACCGTCTCGATCATCGCGCGGAGCTCGGCGAGCGAGACGACGGGCTCGAGGCTGTCGAGGGGGCTCGCGGTCTCGCGCTGGGCGAGCATCGCCAGCTCGTCGGCGCTCGCCGGGTACCCCATCGAGATGCGGGCCATGAAGCGGTCGCGCTGCGCCTCGGGCAGCGGGTACGTGCCCTCCATCTCGACCGGGTTCTGCGTGGCGACGACGGTGAACGGCTGCTCCAGGTGGTACGTCGTGCCGTCGGCCGTGACCTGGCGCTCCTCCATGCACTCGAGCAGCGCCGACTGGGTCTTCGGGCTCGCGCGGTTGATCTCGTCGCCGATCACGATGTTCGCGAACACCGGCCCGGGCTTGAACTCGAACCGACGGGAGACCTGGTCGAAGACGGAGACGCCCGTGACGTCGCTCGGCAGCAGGTCGGGGGTGAACTGGATGCGGCTGACCGTGCAGTCCACGGATCGGGCGAGCGCCTTGGCGAGCATCGTCTTTCCGACGCCCGGCACGTCCTCGATGAGCAGGTGCCCCTCGGCCAGGAGCACGGTGAGGGCCGCGGTCACGGCATCGCGCTTGCCGCTGATCACCGTCTCGACGTTGCGGACGATGGCCGCAGCGCGGTCGCCGACCTCGTCGATCTCCATCGCGCCCGCGACGCCGACGGCGCCCTCGGTGTCGCTCATGACCGCATCGCCCCTTGGAGGTACTCGGCCACGGACCGGGGCACGTACGGGGCGACGTCGCCGCCCAGCGCGGAGACCTGCCGCACGAGCGAGCTCGACACGTGCGCGTTCGCCGGGTCGGGCAGGAGGAAGACCGTCTCGACGCCGGCGAGGTGCCGGTTCACGATCGCCATCGGCGTCTCGTAGCCGACGTCGACCTGGGAGCGGATGCCCTTCACCAGCACCGAGGCGCCGACGTCGGTGCAGTAGTCGACGAGCAGGCCCATGCTCCACGCCGCGACCACGATGTCGCCGGGGATGCGGGCGTCGGCGATGGACTGCTCGATGAGCGCGACGCGCTGCGCGATCGGCAGCAGCGCCGACTTGTCGGGGTTGTGCACGACGACGACGTGCAGCTGGTCGTACAGGCCGGCGGCCCGCTCGATGACATCGAGGTGTCCGCGCGTGACAGGGTCGAACGATCCGGGGACGACGGCGATCCGCTGCATACGTGCCAGCGTAGTGCGCGTTCGGCGCTCCGGCAGCGGTGCCGGAGAGTCTCAGCCCCTGCTCAGGTACTCGCTCGACTCGTCGTCGAGGCGGCGCCGGACGGCGGCCGCGAGCGCCGGGTGCCGGGCGAGTCCCGGGTCGTCTGCGAGGAGCTCGGCGGCGGCGGCGCGGGCGTC
>NZ_SDPL01000233.1 GCF_004135055.1 Agromyces binzhouensis
CGAGCGCGCGGTCCACGCCGGCGAGGTTCTCGACCACGAGGCGCCGCAGCGCGGCGGGCGCCTCGGGGTTCGCCTCGAGCCATCCGCGCGACGCGTCGGCCAGGGCGCGGTCGGCCAGCGTCGACGGGTAGAGCCCGTCGACGAGCTTCTCGGCGATCGCGTAGCTGCGCTCGGTCCAGACACGACCGATCATGGCGAAGTACCGGTCGACGAACCCGGCGAGGAGGGAGAGGTCGGCCGATCGCACGAAGCCGATCGCGGTGTCGCGGACGATCGAGTTCGTCGCCGTGTCGCTGTCGACGAGCGACGACCACGCGCGCTCCTTCGCCTCGGCCGTCGGGATCGCCGCACGCGCCTTCGACGCGGCCTCGCGGCCGGTGACGGTGTCGTCCTCGGCGAGGCGGGCGTCGATCTCCGCGTCGCCCGCGCGACCGGCCGCGGCGAGCGCGATGAGCAGCTCCCAGCCGAGGTCGGTGTCGACGGCGAGGCCGTCGAGCGAGACCGTCCCGGCGTAGAGGTCCTCGAGCGCGCCGAGGTTCGAGCCGTGCTCGGCGATCGCGGCGAACGACTTCACGAACTGGAACTGGGCGTCGCTGCCGGCCTCGGCCTCGTTCGCGAGCTCCCAGAAGCCGTCGGCCAGGAGGCGCAGCGCGTCGTGGCGGCGGGCGGGTTCGACGTACGCGCTCGCGGCGAGGATGGAGTTCGCCAGCACGATGCGCAGCGTCGTCGACTCGGTCTCGCTCGCGATGTTGCCGAGCACGAGCGCGAGGTAGTCGCTCGCGCGGGTCTCCGCGTCGCGCGTGGCATCCCACACCGAGCTCCACACGAGCGCCCGCGCCAGCGGGTCCTCGATCTCCGACAGGTTCGCCAGGGCCACGCCGTGCGATGCGGCGTCGAGGCGGATCTTCGCGTACGCCAGGTCGTCGTCGTTCAGCAGCACGAGGTCGGGACGCACGAAGCCGACGAGCTCCGCGACCTCGGTGCGCTCGCCGTCGACGTCGAGCTCGACGCGGTGCTCGCGGACGAGCTTGCCGCCGGTGAGGTTGTAGAAGCCGATCGCGAGGCGGTGCGGGCGGAGGGTCGGGTACGCCTCGATCGCGGACTGGAGCACGGCGAACGAGGTGATCCGGCCGTCGTGGTCGGTCTCGATCTCGGGCCGGAGCGTGTTCACGCCGGCGGTCTCGAGCCAGAGCTTCCCCCAGTCGGACAGGTCGCGACCGCTCGCGACCTCGAGCTCGGCGAGGAGGTCGGCGAGCGTCGTGTTGCCCCAGGCGTGCTTCCGGAAGTACGCGGAGACGCCGGCGAAGAACTCGTCGACGCCCACCCAGGCGACCAGCTGCTTCAGCACCGACCCGCCCTTGGCGTAGGTGATGCCGTCGAAGTTCACGAGCACGTCCTCGAGGTCGCGGATCTCGGCGACGATCGGATGCGTGGAGGGAAGCTGGTCCTGGCGGTACGCCCAGCTCTTCTCCATGGCGTTGAAGGTCGTCCAGGCGCCCTCCCACTCCGTGGCCTCGGCGGTCGCGATGGTCGACGCCCACTCGGCGAACGACTCGTTCAACCAGAGGTCGTTCCACCACTTCATGGTGACGAGGTCGCCGAACCACATGTGCGCGAGCTCGTGCAGGATCGTCACGACCCGGCGCTCGCGGATGGCATCCGTGACCTTCGAACGGAAGACGTACACCTCGGTGAAGGTGACCGCGCCCGCGTTCTCCATCGCGCCGGCGTTGTACTCGGGCACGAACAGCTGGTCGTACTTGGCGAACGGGTACGGCACGCCGAACTTGGCCTCGAAGTACTCGAAGCCCTGCTTGGTCTTCTCGAAGACGTAGTCGGCGTCGAGGTACTCCGACAGGCTCTTGCGCGCGAACACGCCGAGCGGGATCACGCGGCCGTCGGCGCTCGTGAGCTCGTCGCGCACGACGTCGTAGGGGCCGGCGACGAGCGCCGTGATGTAGCTGGAGATGCGCGGCGTCGGCTCGAACGCCCACGTCCGGGCGCCCTCGTGGGCGTCGGCCGGTTCGGGCGTCGGCGAGTTCGACACGACCTGCCAGTGCGCCGGCGCGGTCACGGTGAAGCGGAACGCCGCCTTCAGGTCGGGCTGCTCGAACACCGCGTACATGCGGCGCGAGTCGGGCACCTCGAACTGGGTGTAGAGGTAGACCTCGTCGTCGACCGGGTCGACGAACCGGTGGAGGCCCTCGCCGGTGTGCATGTAGCGGCCGTCGGCGACGACGGTCAGCTCGTTCTCGTCCTCGAGACCGGGCAGCTGGATGCGGACGCCGTCGCTCACCTCCGCCGGATCGAGCTCACGGCCGTTCAGCGTGACCGAGTGCACGGCCGCGGTGATCGCGTCGATGAACGTCGACGCACCCTTCCGGGCGGCGAAGCGCACCGTGGTCTCCGAGCGGAACACCTCCGGCCCGGTCGTGACGTCCAGCCGGACGTCGTAGTCGTGCACCGTGACGAGCGCGGCGCGCTCCTCGGCCTCGATGCGGGTGAGGTTCTCTCCAGGCACTCAGGTCTCCATCTGCGTCGAACGGATGCGTCACCCCGGCGTTCGTGGCGCGGGACAACCCGATCAGCCTAGTCCCGCCCACCTGACGACGGGAGGTGCGCGAGGCTCCCTAGACTTGGCCCATGCGCATCCACATCGCGACCGACCACGCCGGCCTCGAGTTCAGCCGGACGCTCCAGGCGCACCTCGTCAACGGCGGTCACGAGGTCGTCGACCACGGGCCCGTCGAGTACGACGCGCTCGACGACTACCCCGCCTTCTGCATCAACGCCGCGCTCGCCGTCGCCCGCGACCAGGCCGCCGGCGTGAGGACGCTCGGCGTGGTGTTCGGGGGATCCGGCAACGGCGAGCAGATCGCGGCGAACAAGGTCGCCGGCATCCGCGCCGCCCTCGTCTGGAGCATGGACACCGCGATCCTCGCGCGCCAGCACAACGACGCGAACGTCATCTCCATCGGCGCGCGACAGCACACGGTCGAGGAGGCGATCCGCTACATCGACGCCTTCATCGCGGAGCCGTTCTCGGGCGACGAGCGCCACGTGCGGCGCATCGGCCAGCTCGCGGAGTACGAGACCACGGGCGACATCGCCGGCAAGGGCGTCGACGTCGACGGCTCGACCGGCCGCGTCGTCGACGCGCCCGCGGAGTAGCCGGTGCCCGAGGGCCACTCCGTCCACCGCATCACGCGCCAGTTCGAGCGCAACTTCGTCGGCCACGTCGTGCACGCCTCGAGCCCGCAGGGCCGATTCGCCGAGGGCGCCGCAGACCTCGACGGCCGGCGCATGGTCGACGCGCGCGCCGTCGGCAAGCAGATGTTCCTCGGGTTCGAGGGCGACCGCTGGCTGCGGGTGCACCTCGGCATGTACGGCGCGTGGGACTTCGCGGGCGACATCCTGATGGACGCCACCATCGCGTCGTCGAACGGACGCATGGGCCAGACGAACCAGCGGGGCACCTTCCTCGACGGCCCGAACCCCGACGCGGTCGTGTTCGACGGCGCCGGCGAGAACTCGGTCACCTCGATCGGCGCGCCGCGCCGCACGCGGCTGCGGATGTCGGAGTCGGAGAAGGAGGGGGCCGCACTCGAGGCCTTCCCGCCGGAACCGGTCGGGCAGGTCCGCGTGCGCCTGCTCACCGACACGGTCGTCGCCGACCTCCGCGGCCCCACGGCCTGCGAGGTGCTCGATCCGGCGCAGGTCGAGCAGGTGGTCGGCAGGCTCGGCCCCGACCCGCTGCTCGACGACGGCGCCGAGGCGGAGGATCGCTTCACGAGCGTCGTCCGCCGGAAGCCCACGCCCATCGGGCTCCTGCTCATGGACCAGAACGTCGTCTCCGGCATCGGCAACGTCTACCGCGCCGAGCTGCTCTTCCGCGCCCGGCTGAACCCGCACACCCCGGGCCGGCTGGTGCCGGAGGAGACGGTGCGCGAGCTCTGGCACGACTGGGCGCGGCTGCTCCGCGTCGGCGTCGAGACCGGCCAGATGATGACGATGGACGGCCTCGAGGGCGAGGCCTGGCGCGCCGCCATGGCGAACCGCGACGATCGTCACTGGGTGTACAAGCGCGAGGGCCTGCCGTGCCGCGTCTGCGGGACGAACATCGCCCTCGAGGAGATGGGCGCCAGGAAGCTCTACTGGTGCCCGAACTGCCAGGCCTAGGAGCGCGAACCCCATGAGACAGAACCCCAGCTTCACCCTCGCGAGCGAGGAGGGCGTGAAGCGCCTCGTGCGCGAGCATCCGTGGGCGACGATCGTGTCGATGACGGATGCCTCGGGGCTCGTCGCCTCGCACTACCCGGTGCTCCTCGACGAGACGGCCGACGGCATCGTCTTGCTCACCCACGTCGGGCGGCCCGACGATCTCGTCCACGAGCTCGGCCGGCACGACGTGCTCGTGATCATCCAGGGGCCGCACGGGTACGTCTCGCCCGGCTGGTACGACGCGAACCCCGCCGTGCCGACGTGGAACTTCGTGTCCGCGCACCTGCACGGCACGCCCGAGCTGCTCGAGCCCGACGAGAACCTGCGCGTCCTCGACGCCCTCGTCGACCACTTCGAGGGGCGGATGCCGGAACCGCGCGGCATGCGCTCGACGCCCGCGAACGCGGCCTACGCCGAGCGCATCGCGGCCGGCACGGTCGGTCTCCGCATCCCGATCACGCGGTTCGTCGCGAAGAACAAGATGAGCCAGAACCGCCCCGACGAGACGGTCGACCGGATCATCGCCGAGCTCGACGGCGACGGGCCGTACGCGAGCCCCGCGCTCGCCGCGGAGATGCGCCGGACGCACGACGCGCTCCGCGCGGCGCGCGCCGC
>NZ_SDPL01000234.1 GCF_004135055.1 Agromyces binzhouensis
CGGGAGAGCCCGGCCGACCGGCCGGGTGCGACGGGTGCGGGCACGGCTCACGCGGTCGCCCCCTCCTCGACGTCGTCGACGCCGTAGTCGGGGCACCGGCAGACGTCGGGCGACCAGGTCGACCGCTCGAGCGCCAGGTCGCCGATCGGGTTCACTCCGGGCCCGGCGGCGAGCGCGTGGCCGGCCAGCGCGTGCAGGCACTTGACGCGAGTGGGCATGCCGCCCGCCGAGACGCCCGCGATCTCCTCGACGACGCCGAACATCGCGCGGTCGGCGAGGTACTGCTCGTGGGCCGCGCGGTACGCGGTGCGGACGTCCTCGTCGCGGCCGAGCAGGTCGGTGAACTCGACCATGAGCTGCGCGGCCTCGAGGAACGACATCGCGGCGGTCGCCACCGGATGGGTGAGGTAGTAGAACGTCGGGAACGGCGTGCCGTCGGACAGCCGCGGGCGCGTGGAGACGACCGTCGGCGCGCCGCACGCGCAGCGCGCCGCGATGCCCACGACGTCGCGTGCGGGTCGCCCGAGCTGCGCCGAGACGATCCGGAGGTCGCGCTCGGAGACGGGTTCGAACGGCGGGCGGGTCATCGGTTCCCCTCTTCAGCGGGTGGGTCGGTGGGGTCGGACTCGGTTCCGGCCGGGTCGGGCGTCCGCCCCGAGGCATCCGTCGCACTCTGCGCCAGGCCGGCGGTCATGACCGACCGGAGCATCGTCTGCATCCAGTCGCCCCGAGCCTCGGTCACCTCGGCGGAGACCGCGCGGTCGGCGGTGATCGCCGTGGCCGGGTCTCGGTCGTCGATCACGAGGTAGCTCACCTCGCCCGGGAGCACGTAGTAGAGCCGCTCTCGCGCCTGCGTGACGATGAAGGTCTCGTCGTTCCAGCGTTCGCGCTCCTCCGTGAGTCGCGCGACCTCGGCCTCCTGCCGGGCGACGTCGGCCTTCAGCTCGGCGATCTGCTGGCGCTGCGCCGCGTACGCCGCGATGCTCGGGGCGAGCACGACCACGGCCAGCACGAGCACGCCCATCATGATGATCGAGAACCCCGAGAAGCGGATGCCGGCGAGCCAGGTCTCGGCGACCTGGCGGATCGACTGGCGCGGCGCGCGCTTCGCGCCCTTCGGAGCGGTCGAGCGCTTCGCACTCGGCGCGGACTTCGAGCCCCGACCCGCCTGGGTGCGATCCGGACGCGAGGGACGACGTGCAGCGTTCATCGTCCTCCTCACCTCGCTGGAATGACCGACGGGGGCGGCCACCGGCCACCCCCGTCGTGCGTCTCAGGTACGCGTCACGCCGTGAAGCGCGGGAATGCCGAGCGGCCCGCGTACTCCGCGGCCTCGCCGAGCTCTTCTTCGATCCTCAGAAGCTGATTGTACTTGGCGACCCGCTCGGACCTGGCGGGCGCGCCCGTCTTGATCTGACCGCAGTCGGTCGCGACCGCGAGGTCGGCGATCGTCGTGTCCTCGGTCTCGCCCGAGCGGTGCGACAGCACGGCGGTGTAGCCGGCGCGCTGCGCGAGCTTGACGGCGTCGAGCGTCTCGGTGAGCGTGCCGATCTGGTTCACCTTCACCAGGATCGAGTTGCCGGCGCGCTTCGCGATGCCGTCCGCGAGGCGAGCCGGGTTGGTGACGAACAGGTCGTCGCCGACGAGCTGCAGCTTCGAGCCGAGCTGTTCGGTGAGCGTCGCCCAACCCTCCCAGTCGTCCTCGGCCAGCGGGTCCTCGATCGAGACCAGCGGGTACGCGGCGGCGAGCTCGCCGTAGTACGCGCTCATCTCGGCCGCCGTGCGGTCCTGGCCCTCGAAGCGGTACACGCCGTTCTCGAAGAACTCGGTCGACGCGACATCGAGGCCGAGCGCGATGTCGGTGCCGAGCGTGAAGCCGGCCTTGCCGATCGCCTCGGCGATCAGGTCGAGCGCCGCGCGGTTGCTCGCGAGGTCGGGCGCGAAGCCGCCCTCGTCGCCGAGGCCCGTCGAGAGCCCCTTCGACTTCAGCAGGCTCTTCAGCGCGTGGTACGTCTCGACGCCCCAGCGGAGCCCCTCGGAGTATGTCGGCGCGCCGACGGGCAGCACCATGAACTCCTGGATGTCGACACCGGTGTCGGCGTGCGCGCCGCCGTTGATGATGTTCATCATCGGCACCGGCAGCACGTGCGCGTTGGGGCCGCCGAGGTAGCGGAACAGCGGCAGGTCGGCCGAGTCGGCCGCGGCCTTGGCGACGGCGAGGCTCACGCCGAGGATGGCGTTCGCGCCGAGTCGGCCCTTGTTGTCGGTGCCGTCGGCCTCGATGAGCGCGGCGTCGACGACGCGCTGGTCGGCGGCGTCGAGGTCCTCGATGGCCGGGCCGAGCTCGTCGAGCACGGCGTCGACGGCCTTCTGCACGCCCTTGCCGAGGTAGCGGTCGGCTTCGCCGTCGCGCAGCTCGTACGCCTCGAACGCTCCGGTCGATGCCCCCGAGGGCACCGCGGCCCGCGAGACGGTCCCGTCGTCGAGGAGCACCTCGACCTCGACCGTGGGGTTGCCGCGCGAATCCAGGATCTCCCGTGCGCCGACAGCTTCGATGAATGCCACAGTGAACTCCTCTGTGATGGGGATGTGCGAGGACGACTCCGTCGTTGCCCGCAGGACAGTCTAGGACCCCGGTTCCGAGCCCCGCTCGCGTATGTCGGCGACTGACCGGCGCGCGGACCCGACGGGCTCGCGGAGGCCTCAGCCGAGGTCGCGGAACTCGAGGGACGCGGCATCCGTGGTCCCGGCCGTGACGGGGACCCACGCGTCGAAGCCGTCGGCGGTCACGCGGTCGAGCAGCCCGCGCAGGTTCTTCACGCGCCGCTCGAACCGCACGCGCATGCCGGATGCCACGAGCTCGTGCTTGAGCGAGAGCAGCGCGGCGGGTGCGAGGTCGGCGTCGTGGACGAGCACGACCGAGCGCGGGCGCCCCTCGTCGCGCACGGCGAGCAGGTCGACGATGCGCTCGAACCCGATCGAGAACCCGCATGCGGGCACCTCGTGCCCGAGGAACCGGCCGATCATGTGGTCGTAGCGGCCGCCGCCGCCGAGCGAGTAGCCGTGGTCGGGGTGCGCGATCTCGAAGATCGTGCCGGTGTAGTAGCCCATGCCGCGGACGAGCGTGGGGTCGAAGTCGATCGCGGTTCCAGGCACGGCGTCGCGGAGCGCCATGAGCTCGCGGTACGCGTCGAGGTCGAGCCAGGCGGGTGGCGGCGCGACGCCGTCCGCGAGGTGCCAGTCCGCCGTCGCGAGCTGCCGCAGCTCGTCGGCGACATCCGCCTTCTCGACACCGAGCGTCGCGAGTTCGGCGGCGACGCCGTCGGGCCCGATCTTGTCGAGCTTGTCGATCGTGATGAGCGCGCGCTCGCGGAGCTCGCCGGGCACGCCCCACGAGCCGAGGATGCCGGCCAGGATGCGCCGGTCGTTCAGCCGGATGCGGCACCCCTCGAGCCCGAGCGCCTCGAGCGCGCCGACGGTCGCGGTGAGCAGCTCGAGCTCGGCGAGCGGCCCGGCCTCGCCGATGATGTCGATGTCGCACTGCACGAACTGCCGGTAGCGGCCCTTCTGCGGCCGCTCGGCGCGCCACACGGGCGCGATCTGGATGGCGCGGAACACCGGCGGCAGCGCGGCGCGGTGGGTCGCGTAGAACCGGGCGAGCGGCACGGTGAGGTCGTAGCGCAGCCCGAGGTCGGCGAGCGAGAGGGCGTCGCCGGATGCCGCGGCGGCGGCGAGGTCGTCGGGCGTGATGCCGCGCTTCATGACCGCGAACGCGAGCTTCTCGTTGTCGCCCCCGAGCCCCGCGTGCAGGCGTGACGAGTCCTCCATGACGGGCGTCTCGATCTCGTCGAACCCGTGCGTCGCGTACACCCCGCGGATGACCGCGAGCGCGTGCTCGCGGCGGGCCTTCTCGGCGGGCAGGAAGTCGCGCATGCCGCGCGGGGGCGTGACGGTCTGGGCCATGCGCTCCATTCTTCCAGCAGCGGATGGCGCCTCGCGCCGTGCCCGGTGGCGCACGCGCCCGGAGGGAGTTCTCCACATCCGTGCGATCCCCGATCCCCCGACGCCCCTGCGTCGCTAGGCTCCCGTAGCGTCGGTGCAGCGCCGACCCGAGGGAGGTCGGATGGCCGGCATCGAGGTGTCCGGGGTGGCACGCGCGTTCGGCGACGTGCACGCCGTGCGGAACGCGACGTTCACGGTCGAGCCCGGCCACGTGGCCGGGCTCATCGGCCCGAACGGCGCGGGCAAGACCACGCTGCTGCTCATGCTCGCGTCCCTGCTGCGACCCGATGCGGGCACCATCCGGGTGGCGGGCTTCGATCCCGTGACCGATCCGGCCGAGGTCCGCGCGCGGATGGGCTGGATGCCCGACCTGCTGGGATCGTGGGCATCGCTCACCGTGCGCGAGGCGCTCGTCACGAGCGCCCGCCTCTACGGCCGATCGACGGATGCCGCGGCGGCGCGCGCCGACGAGCTGATCGACCTCGTCGACCTCGACGAGCTCGCGGACCGTCCGACCCGCGTGCTCTCGCGCGGGCAGAAGCAGCGGCTGAGCCTCGCCCGCGCGCTCGTCCACGACCCCGAGGTGCTGCTCCTCGACGAGCCCGCCTCGGGGCTCGACCCGGTCGCGCGCGCCGGACTGCGCGCGCTCGTGCGGCGGCTCGCATCCGAGGGTCGCACGGTGCTCGTCTCGAGCCATGTGCTCGCCGAGCTCGAGGAGATGGCCGACCAGGCCGTCTACCTCGCCGGCGGCGTGACCGCGGCAGCCGACCAGGTCGCGCGCGCCGAGCGGACCGCGCGGGACTGGCGCATCCGCTCCCTCGACCGCGATCG
>NZ_SDPL01000235.1 GCF_004135055.1 Agromyces binzhouensis
CCCGACCCTGCCGACGCCGCGGCCGTGCACCGGTCGCTCGCGGCGCGGGCCGACCTCGTGTTCGCGGGCTTCGACGAGGCCGAGCTCCTGACCGGGCTCGCCGGGGCCACCGCCGACGACCTCGCACGCGCGATCGCCGGGCTCGGGCCGGCCGAGGTCGTCGTCAAGCTCGGCGAGGACGGCGCGATCGCATTCGCCGATGGCGCCGCCCACGAGCGCGCGGCCGTACCGGTGACCGTCGTCGACACCGTCGGCGCGGGTGACGCGTTCGTCGCCGGGTACCTCGCCGCACGCCTCGCCGGCCAGGACGTCGACGGGCGACTCGCCCTCGGTGTCCGCACCGGGGCCGCCGCATGCACGCACCCGGGCGACTGGGAGGGCTTCCCAACGCACCGCGACCTCGAGCGCGACCTCGGCGCGGACCCCGTGCAGCGCTGACGCGCCCGGCACCCCGGGCGCGACCGCACCGCGATCATCCCAGCTGCAGCACCCCGTCGACCCGCCGCGGGATCCCCTCGTAGCCGTCGCGGAGCTCGGCCGGAAGCAGCGCCTCCGGCGCGTCCTGCCAGGCGAGCGGCCGGAGGAAGCGGCGGATGGCGCTCACGCCGACGGACGTGTGCTGCGAGTTCGTCGCGGGCCACGGCCCTCCGTGGTGCTGCGCCCACGAGACGCGCACGCCCGTCGGGTAGCCGTCGAACACGAGACGTCCGACGCGCGGCGAGAGCTCCCGCACGAGCGCGGCGACCGCGTCGGCGTCGGACGCCTCGCTGTGCACGGTCGCGGTGAGCGAGTCGGGCACGGCGTCGAGCGCCCGCACGATCTCGGCGTCTTCGTCGAAGCGCACGAGCACGATGAGCGGCCCGAAGGCCTCCTCGGTCGCCTCGGACGTGAGCGCGGCGGCCGTCGTAGCGAGCACGGTGGGCACGGCCGTGAATCCCGCGCCCGGGTCGGCGACGCCCTGGGCCAGCACCGCGACCGAGCCGGTCGCGACCACGCGATCACGGATCTCGTCGAAGGACGACGCGATCCGCCCGTTGAGCAGCACCGTGGCCGCGGCATCCGTGGCCTTCGCCGCGATGCGCGCCACGAGCGCGTCGCCGGCGTCGCCGGTCGGCACGAACGCGACGCCCGGCTTGGTGCAGAACTGGCCGCTGCCGAGCGTGAACGAGCCGTAGAGGCCGTCGGCGATCGCCTCGCCACGCGCGGCGGCCGCCGCAGGCGTGACGATCAGCGGATTGAGGCTCGACAGCTCGCCGTAGAACGGGATCGGGCGAGGGCGGGCATCGATGAGGTCCATGATGGCCCGGCCGCCGTGCAGCGAGCCGGTGAAGCCGACGGCCTGCACGAGCGGGTGCGACACGAGCACCCGGCCCGCGTCGGTGCCATAGACGATGCCGATGAGTCCCTCCGGCGCGCCGTACGCCGCGGCGGCGTCACGCAGCACGGCGTGCGAGGCCTTCGAGGTCGCGAGGTGCGACGAGTGGGCCTTCAGCACGACCGCGTTGCCGGCGGCGAGCGCCGAAGCGGTGTCGCCGCCCGCGACCGAGAACGCGAACGGGAAGTTGCTCGAGCCGAACACCGCGATCGTGCCGAGCGGCACGAGCATCCGCCGGATCTCGGGCTGCGGGCCGAGCGCGGTCGTGTCGGCGTGGTCGATCGTCGCCTCCAGATAGCCGCCGTCGCGGAGCGCCTCGGCGAACATCCGGAACTGGAAGCTCGAGCGGCCCACCTCGCCCGTGAGCCGGGGCAGGCCGAGCCCGGTCTCCGCGTCGGCCACGGCGGCGAGGTCGTCGCGATGCGCGTCGAGCGCGTCGGCGAGGGCGTCGAGCAGGCCGGCCCGCCAGAGGCGGTCGTGGGCTGATGCCGCGGCGAATGCGGCATCCGCGGCCCGGATCACGGCATCGGCCTCGTCGGGCGCGCATGCGGCGATGCCGGTCGGGCGGGTCTCGCCGGTGCGGGGGTTCGTGCTGGTGAGCATGGTCGTCTCCGGGGTCGGGATGGATCGGGTCGTCGCGCGTGGGTTCAGAGCAGGCCGCGCGTGGACAGCGACCGGTAGAGGGCGTCGATGCCGAACGTCCACGGCTCGGCGGCATCCGTCGAGCGCACGCGGTTGACGAGCGCGCCGAGGCGCGGCTCGGCGATCCGCACGAGGTCGCCGTCGCGGTGCGTGAACCCCCGGCCGGGCACGTCGCGGTCGTCGACGGGCGCGAACATCGTGCCGAGGTAGAGGACGAAGCCGTCGGGGTACCGGTGGTGGGCGCCGACGACCTGGCCGACGAGGTCGACGGGGTCGCGGCTGATGCGGGCGAGCTCGCTCGTTCCGTCGAGCCGATAGCCCTCCTCGCCGTCGATCGAGAGCCGCACGACCGAGGCCCGGAGCTCGTCGATGCCGTAGCCGTCGTCGAACAGCCGGATGAACGGGCCGAGCGACGCCGACGCGTTGTTGTCCTTCGCCTTGCCGAGCAGCAGGGCGCTCCGGCCCTCGACGTCGCGGAGGTTCACGTCGTTGCCGAGGCTCGCGCCCACGATGCGACCCGTCGAGCTCACGACGAGCACGACCTCGGGCTCGGGGTTGTTCCACTGCGACGCGGGATGCACGCCCACGTCGACGAGTGCGCCGACCGTCGCGAGCACGGGCGCCTTGGTGAACACCTCGGCGTCGGGGCCGATGCCGACCTCGAGGTACTGGCTCCACCAGCCGCGCTCGATGAGCAGCGCCTTGAGGGCCGCCGCCTCGTCGGAGCCAGGCTTCAGCGCGTCGAGCGACCCGCCGATCGTGGCGAGGATCTCGGCCCGGATCTCCGCGGCGGCGTCCTGGTCGCCGCGGGCGCGCTCCTCGATGACGCGCTCGAGCATCGACACCGGGAAGGTCACGCCCGCGGCCTTCACGACGTGCAGGTCGATCGGTGAGAGCAGCCATGGCTTCGCGGTGTCGCGGGTCTCGGGCGGGGTGTTCCGGGCGAGTTCGTCGAGGCTGCCGAGAACGGGGCCGTCGGCGGCGGCGAGCGCGGCGACCGGCTGATCGTGCTCGGTGAGGGCGCGCATCGTCGGGAACGTGCGCGAGACGTCGACGACGCCCTCGGGCCGCAGCACGACGACGCTCGGGCCGGCTGAGGTCCAGGCGCGGCCCACGAGGGTCGCGCGGTCGGCGTCGTCGGGCAGGATGTCGCGGGCTTCGGGCCAGGTCATGATGCGGTTCCTCGGAATGTCGTCGTGCGGTCGGTGAAGGGAGACGTCGGCGGCGCGCTCAGCGCCGGAGGAAGACGCCCGCGCGCTTCTCGGCGAATGCCGCCCGGCCCTCGTGTGCGTCCTCGGTGGCGAAGGTCACGGTCTGCAGGTCGCGCTCGTAGCGCATGGCCTCGTCCTGGGTCATGTTGAACGCCGCGCGCAGGTTCGCCTTCGCGGTCTCGGCCGCGATGGGCGGGCGCGAGGCGATCACGCGGGCGAGCTCGACCGCCCGCTCGATCAGTCGGTCGGGTGCGACGAGCTCGCTCACGAGCCCCCACCGAAGGGCCGTCTCGGCGTCGATCGGGTCGCCCGTCATGAGCATGACGGCCGCATTCGACGGGCCGATCGAGTGTGCGAGGAACGTCGACATGCCTCCCCCGCCGATCCAGCCGAGCTTGATCTCGGGCGCCGCGAAGCTCGCGGTCGTCGAGGCGAGGCGGATGTCGCAGATGAGCGTGGTCTCGAGCCCGCCGCCGAACGCGTAGCCGTTGATCGCGGCGATGACGGGCTTGCGCGCGTCGCGGATCGCGTCGCAGTAGTCCGTGCGGTTCCGGAACTCCCACGGCGTCGCGTACGTGTCGAGCGTGCGGATGTCGGAGCCGGCGCAGAACGCCCGGTCCCCCGCCCCCGTGAGGACGATCGCGCGGACCTCGTCGGCGGCATCGGCCCACTCGATCACCTCGACGAGCGCGTACGACATCTCGGGCGTGACGGCGTTGAGCTTCTCGGGGCGGTCTATCGTGATGATCGCGACATGGCCGTCGACCTCGAGGCGGATGTTCGGGCTGGCGGGCTGCATCAGAGCACGCTCCTTTCGCGGGCGAGGGTGTCGAAGGCCCGGTCGAGTTCGTTGAGGGCGTCGGCGGGCGAGCCGCGGCCGAGCAGAGCCTCGCGCAGGAGCGCCGACGCGGCGGACTGGAAGGGGATGTACCCCGGCACGCGCGGGCGCACCCAGGCGTCCTCGATGGTCGCGAGCGTGGTCCGGTAGAAGTCGCCGGATGCCGCGTTCACAGTGTCGTCGGTCCAGGCGCTCCGCAGGCCGGGCTGGCCTGCGTACTCCGGGATGAACGTGCGCTGCACCTCGGGGTCGAGGAGGCCCGCGAGGTGAGCGACGAGGTCGGCGTCGGGGCGGCAGCGCCTGGAGATCGCGATGCCCGTGCCGCCGATGGTCGAGCCTCGGCGGCTGCCCGAGGTCGCGGCGGGCGCGTCGTCGAAGCGCAGCGCGCCCGGGCCCGAGGCGTAGTTCACGTAGCCGTACACGAGGGGGACGTAGGCGATGTCGCGGACGCGGCGCATTCGCTCGATCAGGCCGATCGGGTTGAGGTCTGGCGCGCCCTCGGGCATGCCGGCCGCGAGCTCGGCCATGAGCGCGAACGCCCGCTCGCCGATCTCGCGGTCGACGAAGCCGCAGCCCGGCTCCGTCGCGGGGACGACGGCAGTGGCATCCGCCCCGCCCGCCGCGCCCAGCGCGACGCAGATCGACGCGAACGACAGGAACGCGTGCGGCCCGGCGAGGCTCAGCGCGACGGGCGCGGTCGTGGCGAGCTGCCGCACCTCGTCCCACGTGGTCGGGGCGACGGGCACGAGCTCG
>NZ_SDPL01000236.1 GCF_004135055.1 Agromyces binzhouensis
CCTCCGTCGCCGGCCAGGCCCGTGTCCGCGCCGCCGACGCGGTCGACGGCGGCGCCGAGGGCCTGGACGGGATCGTGACCGACGTCGAGTACACCGGGCACGATGCGATGCTCGCCCTCGCGCTCGCCGACGGCGTGCGGCTGCGCGCGCGGGTCACCGCCTCGGAGTTCGTGCCGCGCGGCACCGAGGTCCGGGTCTCCGTCGTCGGCCCGGTGCTCGCCTACCGCCCTGAGCCCTGAGCCCTGAGCCCTGAGCCCTGAGCCCTGAGCCCTGAGCCCTGAGCCCTGAGCTCAGGAGTTCGCGCGCCGGTCCTCGACGCGGCCCTTCAGCCACCAGAGGCCGAGCAGCCAGGTGCCGAGGGCCGTGATGATCCACATGATGAGGGTCGCGAGGATCCAGGTCACGATGCCGTCGACGCGGATGCCGTTCGGGAACAGCGACGCGATGAGGAGCGCAACGAAGGTCGAGACGAGTCCGATGCCGCCGAGGATCGCCGAGGCGTACTGCCGGGCCACGTTGAAGATGAACGGCGCGAGGATCGCCTGCGCGATCGTGAACACGAGCACCGCCACGATGAAGCCGGCCGCGTCGAGGTGGAAGTCCGGGAGGATCCAGGACGTGACCAGCAGGCCGATGGCCGCCGTGACGAGCGAGATCGCGATGTTGATCAGGAAGCGGATCATGAGCGAAGGCTAGCGCCGCGCGGCGGTCGCAGGGCAGAGCCGAACGGCCTGCCGCGGGCATGGGAACGGGCCGTGCCCCGAAGGACACGGCCCGATCCGTTCTTGGTGCGGCCGGCGGATCCCGCCAAGGTCGTTCTCCGACCGCACCGGTCCGGTGCGCGGCGGCGGGGACGGTCCCCGCCGCCGCGGGCGTGCTACTCGAGTTCGGCGATCACCGCCTCGACCGCACGGATCACGAGTGCGGCCGCGTCGGCGTCGGTGCGGATCCGGTTCGGGACCTGCGCCGCGATGAACTCGAGGCGGGAGATGGCCGTCGCCGTGTCGTCCGCCGCGAGGGCGGCGTCCACCTCGGCGAGGACATCGCCGAACGAGGCCTCGACGCCGCGCGTGATGCTCCCGTCGGCCTTCAGCGCCGCGAGGAGCGACCGGATGTCGTCGACCGACGTCGTGAACACGAACTGGTCGAGCACGACCCCGCCCGTCGAGGTCACGACCACGCGGCCGGTGCCCTCCGGCACGGTCACGAGCGGCACCGAGACATCCGCCCAGCCCTCGGAGTCGACCGCGAAGGTCGCGAAGGCGTCGGCGTCCGCGTCACCCCAGTGCAGCGACACCTCGCCCTCACCCGAGGCGCGGACGGTGGCACCCGTGATGCCGCCGAACTCGACCGGCGTGTAGGCGATCCACTCGTCGGCGTCCAGGCCCGCCAGGTGGCGGAGGCCCTCGGCCGACTCGTCGTCGACGACGGTCACGTCGCCGCTGCGGGCGTCGTTGTGCTCGGCCTGCAGTGCACGCGGGTTGAGCAGCGTGACGTCGTCACCGGTCAGCGCGGGCGCCGTGTCGGTGCCCAGGTCGGTGTACGAGGCGCCGATCTGCGCGTAGATGTTCTCGGTCTCGCCGTGCCCTGCCTCGAGCGCCATCTCGACGGTCGCCGTGCAGCCGTTGCCCGTGAACAGCGGGTGCGTGTGCGTGTTGTCGTGGCCGAGGCCGTAGCTCCACAGCACGCGCTCGCAGTCGATCTCCTCATCGGGGTCGGTCACCCGGACCTCGAACTCGATCTCGTCGCCCCAGTCGGCGAACGAGCCGTTCGCCGGGGTGACGATCTCCACGACGGGCGCGGTGTTGCCGACCGTGACCGTGACGGACGCGAGGCTGACGCGGCCGCCCTCATCGGTGACCCGCACTCGGGCCTGGTACTGGCCGTCCTCGGTGAAGGTGTGCGACGCGGTCGCCTCACCGTCCTCGAACGTGCCGGTGCCCTCGAAGTCCCACGCGTAGCTCAGTGCGAGCCCGTCGGGGTGGGTCGACTCGGATGCGTCGAAGTCGACCTCGAGCGGTCCCTCACCGGACGTGGGCGAGGCGTCGAGGATGACGCGCGGGCCCTTGGTGCCCTCGACGTAGTCGACGCGGTACAGGCCGGCGTCGGGGTTCGGGCGGAAGAAGCCGTCGCCGTAGTCCAGCACGTAGAGCGAGCCGTCGGGACCGAACTCGAAGTCGATCACGTTGTCCCACGGAGGCATGCCGGCCGCGTTCAGTGCCGCGTTGGGCAGGAAGTCCTCGATCTTCGTGACCGGCCCGTCGGGGTCGTCCTGCGAGAAGGCGAAGACACGGTCGCGCGAGAACTCGGCCATGAATGTCTTGCCGTCCCAGTACTCCGGGAACTTCGTCTCCGACGGGTTCTCCTCGTCGTACCGGTAGGTCGGGCCGCCCATCGGCGCCTGGCCGCCCGAACCGAACTCGGGCCACGGCTGGTGCTCGGGGCGGTCGCCGTACCAGAGCTGCGGTGCGGTGGCCGTCGGGAGCTGGTCGAGCCCGGTGTTGTACGCGCTCGTGTTGAGGAGCGTGCCCTCGCAGTCGAACCACTCGCCCTGGGTCGCCGTCTCGAAGTCCCAGTCGTTGTAGTTCGCGTTCGGGCCGTGGCAGTACGGCCATCCGCCGTTCATCGGCACGGTGGTCGACTGCCACTCGACGTAGCCCATCGGCCCGCGGAGCTCGTTCGCCGTTCCGGCGTCGGGACCGTACTCGCCCCACGTGACGGCGCCGGTCTCGGTGTCGTAGTCCATGCGGAACGGGTTGCGGAGGCCCATCACGAAGATCTCGGGACGCGTGTCGGCCGTGCCCGGCGCGAACAGGTTGCCCTCGGGGATCGTGTAGCTGCCGTCCTCCTGGACCGAGATCCGGAGGATCGCACCGCGGAGGTCGTTGGTGTTGCCGGCGCCGCGGCGGGCGTCGAACCCGGGGTTCCATCCGGGACGGTCGTTGTTCGGGGCGTAGCCGCTGGCGCCGGGCGTGCTCGCCGGCGTGTTGTCGCCCGTCGAGAGCAGCACGTTGCCGTCGTTGTCGAAGGCGACGTCGCCGGCGACGTGGCAGCACTGCCCGCGCTGGACCTCGACCTTGATGATGACCTGCTCCGACGCGAGGTCGAGCGAGTTCGACTCGGCATCCCATTGGAACCGGCTGAGCTGGTTGTAGCCCTTCCAGATGTCCCAGTACGAGGCGTCTTCGCCTGCGGGGAGCTCGCGCGGTGCCGAGCCGACCGGGGTCGTCTCGGGGTACGGCGCCTCCATGATGCGGGGTGCGTAGTAGAGGTAGACCCAGCCGTTCTCCTCGAAGTCCGGGTCGAGGGTGATCGTCTGCAGCCCGTCCTCCGAGTTGGAGTAGACGTCGAGCTGGTTGACGACGGTGGTCGTGCCCTGCGCCGGGTCCGTGAGGCGGACCTGCCCGTTGCGGGTCGTGTGCAGGACCCGGAGGTCCGGGAGGACGGCGAGGTCGATCGGTTCGCCGACGCCCTGGGTTCCCGCGAGCCTGATGCGCTCGTAGTTGGCCCAGGTCGTGGCCGAGACCTCGTCGCCGTGGTCTTCGCCGTCATGGGCGACAGCGGGCCCCGCGACGAGGACGGATGCCGCGACGGCGGCTCCGACCACGAGCGCCGCGAGGCGTGAACGTGTGAGATGCATGGATGTGCTCCAGTCAACGAATGGAAGGAGGTTCGGCGGGATCCATGTGTTTCCGGGCCGCGCGGGGGGTTCTGGTCACCCGCGCGGCCCGGGGTCGTGCGCCGGCCGCTCAGCGCGGCCGGGGTGGTGCGGTCAGCCGCGGAGCGCGGCCAGGTTCTGGTACGACGACGCGGCGTTCTCGAGCGACATCGTCGGCGAGGACATGGGCACCGACGAGGCGTTGTCCTGCTCGTACATCGCGTTGTGGTAGCCCTTCGCGCCGATCCGCTGGAAGAACGTCGTGTAGTCGATGTCTCCCGCGCCGAACGGCACGATCGAGTAGCCGGCCGCGCTGTCGTTCTTCGCGCCGTCCTTGGCGTGGAAGAGCGGGAACCGGGTGGTCTGCTCGGAGACGAGGCCGGCGGGGTCGAACCAGTCGTCGACGACGCTGCCGTCGGGAGCCGTGTAGCTCTGGTAGCGGTGCTGCGCGACGTGCGCCCAGTAGACGTCCATCTCCAGGTAGACGTAGTTCGGGTCGGTGTTCTGCAGGAACCACTCGAGGCGACGCAGGCCGCTCGAGCGGGTGGGGTTGCCGGACGCGTCGAGGGGGCCGCTGTCGAGCAGGAAGCTGTACGCCTGGTCGTGGTTGTGCGTGTACAGCTTCAGCCCGTGCGAGGCGGCGCGCTCGCCGAAGGTGTTCCAGACCTCTGCGGCCGTCTGCCAGTCGGCGAGGTACGAACTCCGCGTCGGGTCGTTGCCCGTGCCGATGTGGCCGAAGCCCAGGATGTTCGCGATCTCGCACTGCGCGTCGAACTGCGCCAGCGTGGCGTCGGTGACGACGTTCGGGATCGAGCCGTGGTTGCCCTCGGCCTCGAGCCCGTTGTCGTCGAGCCAGGTCCGCAGCAGCTGCGCGCCGGCGACGTTGTTGAGGTTGCCGCCCTCGGAGTTCGAGTTCTGGTTGTAGCCGGCGAACTCGATCTGCTTGTAGCCCTGTCGCGCGAGCTCCTCGAGCACCTGCTTGAAGCCCGAGGGAAGCCCCGGGTTCGTCAGCGGGTTGCGGCCGATCGCGTCGCGGACCGTGTAGAGGATGATGCCCCGCTTGCCGGGCGGGACGAGCACCCCGTTGCCGCCGGCCGCCGCGGGGGCGGCGTGGGCGTGCGTGTGACCGCCGGCCAGGCCGACCGCAGCAGCGG
>NZ_SDPL01000237.1 GCF_004135055.1 Agromyces binzhouensis
CGGCGCTCGAGGGCCCGTGGGGTCGCATGCCCGTCGCCGAACGCGCCCGGCTGCTCCGGCGGGTCGCCGACGTCGTCGAACGTCGCAGCGAGGAACTCGTGGCCGCAGAGGTCGGCGACACCGGCAAGCCCGAGACGCTCGCCCGCGACCTCGACGTCGCGCGCGCCGCGGCGAACTTCCGCTCGTTCGCGGACACCGCCTCGGCGGCCGGCCTCGACTCCTACCTCACCGAACTGCACGACGGTCGCCGAGCGCTCAACTACGCGGTGCGCGCCCCGCTCGGCGTGGTCGCCGTGATCGTGCCGTGGAACCTCCCCCTGCTCCTGCTCACCTGGAAGCTCGCTCCGGCACTCGCGTCCGGCAACACCGTCGTGGTGAAGCCGTCCGAGGAGACCCCGTCATCGGCCACGCTGCTCGCCGAGATCATCGCCGAGGCCGGCGTCCCCGACGGCGTCGTGAACGTCGTGCACGGCTTCGGCCCGGGATCGGCCGGCGAGCACCTGACGACCCACCCCGGCATCGACGGCGTCACCTTCACCGGCGAGTCCAGCACGGGCTCGGCCATCATGCGAGCGGTCGCCCCGCGCGTCCGGCCCGTCTCGTTCGAGCTGGGCGGCAAGAACGCCGCCATCGTGTTCGCCGACGCCGACCTCGACGCGGCGGTCGCCGGCCTCGCGCGTTCGACCTACCTGAACACCGGTCAGGTCTGCCTCTGCACCGAGCGCATCTACGTGGAGCGCTCGGTCTTCGACGAGGTCGCGGCCGGCCTCGCCGACCACGCCCGGCGCCTCCGACTCGGTCGCCCCGAGGACCCCGCGACGACGACCGGTCCGCTCATCTCGGCGGCGCATCGCGAGAAGGTCCTCTCCTACTACGACCTCGCGCTCCACGAGGGTGCCGAGCTCCTCGCGGGCGGCGGCATCCCGACCCTCGGCGACGGACTCGACGCGGGCTCGTGGATCGAGCCGACCCTCTGGACCGGCCTGGGGAACTCGAACCGGACCGTGCGCGAGGAGATCTTCGGACCTGCCGCGGTCGTCATGCCCTTCGACACCGAGGAGGAGGCGATCGCGCTCGCCAACGACACCGAGTACGGCCTCGCCGCGGTCACCTGGACGACCGACCTGGCGCGCGGCCACCGGGTCGCCCAGCGCATGCGGGTCGGCATGTCGTGGGTCAACACCTGGTACCTGCGCGACCTCCGCAGCCCGTTCGGCGGCGTCGGACTCTCCGGCATCGGCCGAGAGGGCGGAATGCACTCGCTCGAGTTCTACACCGAGCCCACCAACGTCTGCGTGCAACTGTGAGCGCCCCGCAGACCGCGACGACCGACGCGATCGGAACCCCGGAAGCGATCCACGCCGCCCAGGCGCGGCTCCATGCGGCATCGTGCGCCCGGGTCACCTGCGCGCCCGTGCGCGACCTGCTCGGCGAGGACGCCCAGGAGGCGGCCTACGCCGTCCAGTCCCTCGGCATCGACCGTCGGGTGACGGCAGGCGCACGGATCGTCGGTCGCAAGGTCGGACTGACCTCGCCGGCCGTCCAGGCGCAGTTCGGCGTTTCCACGCCCGACTACGGCGTGCTCCTCGACGACATGATCGCCGACGACCGCGAGCCGCTCGACCTCGGCCGGTTCCTGCAACCGCGCGTCGAAGCCGAGGTGGCGTTCGTCCTCGGACGCGACCTCGATTCCCCGACCACCCATGTCGCCGACGTGATGCGCGCCACCGAGTTCGTCCTGCCCGCCATCGAGGTCGTCGACTCGCGGATCTCCGGCTGGGACATCCGCATCGCCGACACCATCGCCGACAACGCCTCGAGCGGCGCGGTCGTCCTCGGGACGACCCCCCACCGGCTCGACGGGCTCGACCTGGCCGGCGTCGGCATGCGGCTCGACCGCGACGGCGAACCGGCCTCGACCGGCGCAGGCTCCGCGTGCCTCGGGAGCCCCGTGATCGCCGTCGCCTGGCTGGCACGGGCGGTCGCCCGGCACGGACGACCCCTGCGCGCGGGCGAGGTCGTGCTCTCGGGAGCCCTCGGCCCGATGGTCGCCGCGACGCCCGGGCACTTCCACGCCCGGCTCGACGGCCTGGGCGAGGTGCGCACCGAGTTCACCGGACGCGCCGCGACGACACCGGCGGTGGATGCGCCCACCACGACCGACGGAGGAGCAGCATGACCACGGACGTCGCCATCATCGGCTCGGGCAACATCGGCACCGACCTGATGATCAAGGTGAAGCGGCTCTCGACGCACCTGAGGGTCGTCGCGATGGCCGGCATCGATCCGGACTCGGACGGACTCGCCCGCGCTCGCCGCCTGGGGGTCGCGACGACGCACGAAGGCGTCGACGGCCTGGTGCGGCTGCCGGAGTTCGCCGACGTCGAGCTCGTGTTCGACGCGACGTCGGCCGCGGCGCACGCACGCAACGACGCCGTCGTGCGGGACCTCGGGCGACTGGTGGTCGATCTCACGCCCGCCGCGATCGGCCCCTACGTCGTGCCCGTCGTGAACCTCGGCGACCACCTCGACGCGACCAACGTCAACATGGTCACCTGCGGCGGCCAGGCCACGGTCCCGATGGTCGCAGCGGTCTCGCGCGTGGCGCCGGTCGCCTACGCCGAGATCGTCGCCTCGATCGCGTCCCGGTCCGCCGGACCGGGGACCAGGGCGAACATCGACGAGTTCACGCAGACGACGGCGCGTGCCATCGAGGTCATCGGCGGCGCGGAGCGGGGCAAGGCGATCATCGTGCTGAATCCCGCCGACCCCCCGCTCATCATGCGAGACACGGTGTACTGCCTCGTCTCGGGCGAGCTCGATCGGGAGGCCGTGCGGGCGTCCGTCGCCGCCATGGCCGCCGACGTGCGGACGTACGTCGGCGGGTACGACCTCAAGCAGGACGTGCAGTTCGATCGGGTCGAGGAGGCCTTCGTGCCGGCTCTCGGGCGACCGTTCAGCGGAACCCGCGTCACGATCCTGCTCGAGGTCGCCGGCGCCGGCCACTACCTGCCGGAGTACGCGGGCAACCTCGACATCATGACCTCGGCGGCACTGCGCACCGCCGAGCACCTCATCGCCGACCGGACGGGAGTACCGGCATGACCGCGACGACGCCACGGGTCTACCTCCAGGACGTCACCCTCCGCGACGGCATGCACGCCATCGCCCACCGGTACGGCACCGATGAGGTCCGCGAGATCGCGTCGGCGCTGGAGGCGGCCGGCGTCGACGCGATCGAGGTCGCGCACGGCGACGGGCTCGGCGGGTCGAGCGTCGCCTACGGGCATGGAGCCAGGACCGACGAGCAGTGGATCGAGGCGGCCGCCTCCGTGCTGCGGCGAGCGCGGTTGACCACGCTGATCCTCCCCGGCATCGGCACGATCGACGACCTCGCCCGCGCGCGCGACCTGGGCGTCGGCAGCGTCCGGGTCGCGACCCACTGCACCGAGGCCGATGTCGCGGAGCAGCACATCGCCTGGGCGAAGGACCAGGGCATGGACGTCTCGGGGTTCCTCATGATGAGCCACCTGAACGACCCGCGCGGGCTCGCCGAGCAGGCTCGGCTCATGGAGTCCTTCGGCGCGGACTGCGTCTACGTCACCGACTCGGGCGGACGCCTGACGATGCGCGACGTCGCCGACCGCATCGACGCCTACCGCGGCGTGCTCGACCCGGCGACCGAGATCGGCATCCACGCGCACGAGAACCTCTCCCTGAGCGTGGCGAACAGCATCACGGCGGTCGAGCACGGCGCCACCCGGGTCGACGCGTCCCTCGCCGGGCAGGGCGCGGGCGCCGGCAACTGCCCGATCGAGGCGTTCGTCGCGGTCGCCGACCTGCTCGGCTGGTCCCACGGCGCCGACCTCTTCGCCCTGCAGGATGCCGCGGAGGACCTGGTGCGCCCGCTGCAGCGCCGCCCGGTGCGCGTGGACCGCGAGACGCTCACGCTCGGCTACGCGGGCGTCTACTCGAGCTTCCTCCTGCACGCCGAGCGGGCCGCCGAGCGCCATGGGCTGGACGCCCGCGACATCCTCGTCGAACTGGGGCGCCGCCGGATGATCGGCGGCCAGGAGGACATGATCGTGGACGTCGCACTCGACCTCGCCGCGGCACGCGCGGGGGCCGCCGGAGGTGCGTCATGACCGAGGACCTCGCCGTCGAGGCATCCGCTCCACCAGCGCCCCGCACCGCACCCGGCCGGACCGCGCGCCTCGCCCACGCGCTCGACGAGGCGCAACGACGGGCGCTCCCGATCGCGCGGCCCTCCGACGATCGACCGCTCGACCTCGACGCGGCGTACGAGGTCCAACGCGCGCTCGTGTCGCTCCGCACCGCACGCGGCGAGCGCGTCGTCGGCGTGAAGCTCGGCTTCACCAGCCGCGAGAAGGCGCGGCAGATGGGCGTCGACGACGTGATCATCGGGAGCCTGACCGACGCGATGCGCGTCGTCGACGGCGACGCCGTCCCCGCGGGCCGCGGAATCCATCCCCGGGTCGAGCCCGAGATCGCGTTCCTGCTGGGACCGGGGATCGCCGATCCCGACTCCGAGGCGTCCGCCGCGATCGCCGCGGTGGCGCCGGCACTCGAGGTCATCGACTCGAGGTACCGGGACTTCCGCTTCGACCTCGGCGACGTGATCGCCGACGACGCGTCGGCTTCGGCGTTCGCGATCGGTCCGTGGCGGGCCGCCGACGCCGCCGCGACCCTGGCGAACCGCGCGGTCGCCCTCGAGCTCGGCGGCCGTCAGGCGCAGGTGGGCTCGACCGCGG
>NZ_SDPL01000238.1 GCF_004135055.1 Agromyces binzhouensis
CGTCGACGCCGTCGAGCCCGGCCGGTGCGCGGTCGAGGCCGACGACGACGTGGCCGGCGGCAGCCAGGCCGGTCGCCAGCGAGCGCCCGAGGCGGCCGGAGGACCCGGTGACTACGACGCGCATGGATGCTCCTGGTTCGGGATGGAGAAAGCGATTTCTCGGGGAGAGCCTAGGCGGAATGCGGAGTCGCGGGCAAGCTGGGGGATACACTGAGGAACCGATTTCCCGGTCGCTCCAGCGCTCCGGGACGTGGGGGCCGCAGGGGCCGACACGACACGGCGACGCCGCGCAGCGGGCGCTCCGTGGCATCCGGAGGGAACGCATGGGCGAGCGCAGCAGGGGGATCACGATCTCCGACGTCGCCGCCCACGCCGGCGTCTCGCCGGCATCCGTCTCGCGCGTGCTGAACGGTCGCACGAGCGTCGACCCCGACATCGTCCGGAAGGTGCAGTCGTCGATCGCGACGCTCGGCTACGCGCCGAGCCTCGTCGCCCGAAGCCTCGTGCACGGCCGCAACACGACCGTCGCGATGGTCGTGCCCGACCTCGAGAACCCGCTGTTCCAGGGCATCCTCAAGGGCCTCAGCCTCGCCGCGGCCGCCGACGGCTACCGCGTGCTCGTCGCCGACACCGCGGAGCGCGTCGACGACGAGGAGGCGATCGCGATCGAGGCCCGGCAGCGGTGCGACGCGCTCGTGCTGTGCGCGCCGCGCCTGCCCGAGGCGAAGCTGCGACGGCTGGTCGAGCGGACCGCTCCGGTCGTCATCGTGAACCGCCCGCTGCCCGACCTCGACGTGCCGGTCGTCGGCGTCGACTACGTCCGCGGCATCCGCGACCTCGTCGACCACCTGGTCGGTCTCGGGCACCGGCGCATCGCCTACGTCAGCGGCCCCGAGACGAGCGCGTCGAACGCCGAGCGGCTGCGCGGCGTCGACGAGGCGCTCGCCATGCACCCGTCCGTGCGGATCGACCTCATCGCGGGTGGATCGCGACCCGAGGACGGGGAGGCCGTCGCCGACGCCGTCGTCGAGGCGCACCGCGCGGGCGTCACGGCGATCATCGCGTTCAACGACCTCGTCGCGCTGGGCCTGCTGGCCCGGCTCCGGGAACTCGGCGTCCACGTGCCGGGCGAGCTGTCGGTCGCGGGCTTCGACGACGTGCCGATGGCGCGGTACGCGACGCCCCGCCTCACCAGCATGTCGGTCCCGCGCGCCGAGATCGGCGCCCAGGCGTGGGAGCGGTTGCGCACCCTCATCGGCGGGGGACCGGCCCCGCACGCGGTGCTCTTCCGCCCCCGGCTCGAAACCCGCGAGAGCACGACCGCGCCGGCGGCGGCCGGGGCGTCCGCCTGAGCCGGTCGACGTCGGCCGAGCGGTTCCGGCGAAGAGATTCGGCTCGGGGTGCATCCGAAACCGCCCCGGCGGCGGAAGAACGGGGTGAAGGGTGAATACGCACCCGCCGATCGAAGGGGAAGTTCAATGAAGCGCATTCTCGCCACCGGATTCATCGCGGCCCTCGCCACGCTCGGCGTCGCCGGGCCCGCGCAGGCTGCGCCCGCCGATGCCGCCTGCTTCGGCCAGGTGCACAAGACCATCAACACCGAGGGCGCGCTCGGGTTCACCAACGTCGGTGACGTCGTCAAGGCGATCGGCGGCCAGGGCAAGAACGACACCGCTCGGGGCATCTGCGGCGACTGAGATGCCCTGATGCGCTCAGTGCCGTCGTCGGCGGCCCAGAACCGGGGGTTCCGGGCCGCCGACCGGCCCTGAGGCGGATGGCACGCCTCGGCGATCGGTCACCGCGCCGCGACGGGGAAGCGGGTGGTGAGGTTGTCGAGGATCGGAACGAGGTCGAGCGCCATCTGATCGAAGAACTCGTTCTCCCAGTCCGCTCCACTGCCGTACGCACTCGTGATCACGCGCACCACGCAGGTGCCGCCGGAGGCGGCCTCGATGAGGAACTCGGTGGCGATCGGGGTGACCTGTTCCAGGCCCTCGTAGACCTCCGACAGCGGCACGCCGATCGTCTCGAACCACTGGGCCATCTCCGGCGACAGGTCTTCGGGTCGGTCGCCGACCGGCCAGGGCTCCTCGTACGCGAACCGTTCATTCGGGGTGTACTCGGTGACCACTCCGGTCGTGGTGAGGCCGCCGAGGTCGAACGACACCTCCCCGCCGACGCGCGGCTCGAGTCGGGTCGGCACCATCCACGACGAGATCCCGTCGGCGGTCGCGATCGCCTCCCACACCTCTTCCGGGCTGGCGGCGAGGTCGTACGTGCGTTCCATCCGGTGCTCGACGCGATCCGGTCGATCGGGCGTGTTCATGACGACTCCTTCGGTCGGGGGTACGACGAGACGGTGAGGCGGTGCGGACGGCCGTCGTCGTGGTGGTACTTCGCGGCGAGGGCGGCGATCGCCGACTGCAGGTCGGCGGCGAATGCGGCGCGGTCCTGCGCCGACGCGAACCCGATGACGGTGTCGACGGTCAGCGTGGGCACGCGCGTCTCGGTCGCCGGATCGCCGGTGATCGCTCCGACCTCCGACACGGTTCGCGCGTTCACCGCGATCAGGTACGCGGCGGAGAGCCGGTCGGCGATCGCCTCCGGGTCGACCGCGGTGCCCTGCAGTACGTTCGGCGAGACGACGAGGTGCCGTGCCGCGCGACGCACGAAGCGCTCGCTGATGCCGCCCCAGGCCCGGGTCTCGACCGGCTCGACGAGGCCGTGGGCCTCGAGCGCCTTCAGGTGGTAGTTGACCTTCTGCCGGGTCGACCCGATCTCCGCGGCGACCGTGGCGGCCGACCCCGGTTCGGTCAGCACGTCGAGGATCGACGCGCGGATCGGGTCGAGCGCGACCTCGACCGATGCGCCGTCTGCGAGCACTCGGACCTCATGCATGCGACCACGCTACGCCTTGACAGGAAAAATTGTCAAGAACGGGATGCCGCCGGGGCGGCGGCACCCGGACATGCGGATCGGGGCGGCCGGAGGGCTCGGACTCCGCACTGCCGGCGTGCGACACTGGCCCGGTGGACCCCGACCGGATCGAGCATCGCCGCGGCATCGACGGCGAGCTCATCGGCCGGATGGCACCCGTGGGCGACGGATTCGTGGCCATCGACCTCCTTGGGGCTCCGGCTTCCCGTGCGAGACGCCCGGTGACGATGTAGGCTTGGGATAGCGCTTTCCTGCCCGCGCACGCGAGAACGCCGGCGAGGGGGCCGCGCCGCATCCCGGATCGACGACGAACCCGAAGGAGCCCGATGCCCGACCTCCGCATCGCCCGCGACGACGACCGCCTGATGATCCACGCCGACGGCGACGTGCTCGCCGAATACGTCTTCCGCCCCGACCACCCCACGTTCGAGTCGCCGCGCCCGTACCTCAGCCCGATCCGCACGCTCGCCGGCGAGACCGTGTCGCTCTACCGTCCCCACGACCACGTCTGGCACAAGGGCATCGCGTGGTCGCTGCCCGTCGTCGGCGACGAGAACTTCTGGGGCGGACCCACGTTCGTGCGCGGCGAGGGCTACGTGCAGCTGGCCAACAACGGCGAGCAGCGCCACGTGTCGTTCGAGGTCGGCGGGGCGGATGCCGCGGGCGGCGGCACCACGACGGCCGGTGTCGCCCGCGTCCGCGAGCGGCTGGACTGGGTCACCCAGGCGGGCGAGACGATCCTCGAGGAGGAGCGGACGCTCGCGGCATCCGTGATCGCCGAGGACGCCTGGCTGCTCGGCTTCGCCACGGCGCTGACGAACACGGCCGACCGCGCCATCCCGATCGGGTCGCCCACGACGCGGGGGCGCGAGAACGCCGGCTACGGCGGCCTGTTCTGGCGCGGCCCCCGCTGGTTCACGGGTGGCCGGGTGCTCGCGCCGGGCGTCGCCGGAGGCGACGAGCTGCGCGGCACGCGCGCGCCGTGGATGGGCTTCACCGGTCGGCACGACGAGACGGGCACGGCCTCGACGATCGTCATGGTCGACGACCCGGGCAACCTGCAGCACCCGCCGCAATGGTTCGCCCGGAGCGAGGAGTTCGCGTGCCTGTGCCCCGCGCCGTTCTTCAGCGAGGAGCACGTGATCGGGCCGGGCGCGACGATGGCGCTGCGGTACGGCGTCGTGATCGCCGACGGCGCGTCCGACCCCGGACGCGCGGCGGCGCTCGCCGCCCTCGCGACCGAGCGGATGCCCGCGCTGCTCGGACCGGCCGTTCCCGTGAGCGGAGTCGTGCCGTGACCCTGCCCGCCTTCCCCGGCGCGACCTCGGTCAGCGCCCTCGAGGTCTACGACGGCGTCGCGCCCGACGGGCTCGCGGGCGGCACGCCGCACCTGCACCTCGTGTCCGCAGAGGCCTACCTCGTCGTCGGCGGGCGTGGGCGGCTGCACACGATCGACGGCGCGGGCGCCTTCGAGGATCGCAGGCTCGCGCCCGGCGACCTCGTCTGGTTCGCGCCCGGCGTCATCCACCGCGCGATCAACGACGGCGGACTCGAGGTGCGCGTCATCATGCAGGATGCCGGCCTTCCGGAGGCGGGCGATGCGGTGATGACCTTCCCCGACGACGTGCTCGCCGACCCCGAGCGCTCGTCGGATGCCGCGCGGTTGCCCGGCCGCGAGGCATCCGACGCCGATCGACTCGAGGCCGCGCACGCGCGACGCGACCTCGCGGTCCAGGGGTACCTCGCGCTGTTCCGCGACGACGGCACGGTCGACGCCGACCGCCTCGCCCGCTTGCACGCGCG
>NZ_SDPL01000239.1 GCF_004135055.1 Agromyces binzhouensis
CACCGCGGACCCCATCCGGCGCGACCGTCGCGCGGCCCTCGGTCGAACGCTCCTGTGCCGCGGTCGCGGCGGGGTCGACGCTCATGCCGCCGCCCCGTAGGCGACGACTCCCCGACGGACGGCGTCGATCGCCGCGCGCGCCGTCGCGCCGAGCTCGGCGTCGGCCACGATCGACACCTGGTCGAGCAGGTCGACGACCTGCTTGGACAGCCGCACGAAGTCGCCGGCGGCGAGCTCGGTGTCCGCGAGCACCTGGGCGAGTCCGGCTCCACGCGCCCAGGCGTGCATCGCCGCCGCCAGGGCGGGCGAGGGCTGTTCGCTTCCCGGCAGCCGATGGTCGCGCTCGACGTCGTCGAGTTCGCTCCACGCGTCGAGCGTCCGGTCGAATGCCTCGCGGAAGCCGCCCTTCGGCATCCGGTACTGCACCCCGCGGTCGTCGCGTCGCGGTTCGTAGACGAGCGCGGCCGCCATCGCGGCGACCGATGGAACGTCGAGGCCGTCCCAGAGCCCGCGTCGGAGCGCTTCGGCGACGAGCAGGTCCCGCTCGCCGTAGATGCGCTTGAGCGTTCGGCCCGCCGCCGTCGAGGCCAGGCCGCCCGCGCCGCCGCGCTCGAGGTAGCCGAGCTCCTCCAGCACCTCCGCGACGCGGTCGAACCGCTTCGCGACCTGGCCCGTGCGGGTGCGGATCTTGCGCGAGAGGTCGTCGTGATCGCGCTTCAGGCGCCACCATCGCTCGGCCCACCGCGCGTGCTGCTCGCGCTCCGCGCACCCGTGGCACGGATGTGCGCGCAGTCGCTTGCGCTCGGCGCCGAGCTCCCGTTGGAACCGCTCGCGCTGCGCGTGCGTCGGATTGCCCTTCGAGGACTGCCGCTCGAGGTCGCCGATCCGGCGGCGGATCCCGGCGTACTCGGCGAAGTCGCCGAGGTGGCAGCGCATCGCCTCCTCGAAGCCGGCCATCGACTCCTCCTGCTTGCGGAGGGTGCGGGCGAGGTCGACCACGGCGCGATCGGCCTGGAACTGCGCGAACGAGAGCTCGAGGATCTGCCGGGTGCGCTCGCGACCGAACTGGTCCACGAGGTTCACGGCCATGTTGTACGTCGGCGTGAAGCTCGAGTTCAGCGGATAGCTCCGACGGGACGCGAGCGAGGCCACCGCCTCGGGATCCAGGCCGTCGACCCACTGGATCACCGAGTGCCCCTCGATGTCGATCCCGCGGCGCCCCGCCCGCCCGGTCAGCTGCGTGTACTCCCCCGGGGTGATCGGCACGCGGGCCTCGCCGTTGAACTTCTCGAGCTTCTCGAGCACCACCGATCGGGCGGGCATGTTCACGCCGAGGGCGAGCGTCTCGGTCGCGAACACGACCTTCAGGAGCTTGCGCTGGAAGAGGTCCTCGACGATCTCCTTGAACGTCGGGAGCATGCCGGCATGGTGGGCGGCGACGCCGCGCTGCAGCCCCTCGATCCACTCCCAGTAGCCGAGCACGGCGAGGTCGTCGTCGCGCAGCATCCGCGCCCGTTCCTCGACGATCGCGCGGATCTCCGCGCGCTCCTCGGTGTCGGTGAGGCGGATGCCGCTGCGCAGCACCTGGCGCACCGCCTGGTCGCACCCGGCCCGGGAGAAGATGAAGAAGATGGCCGGAAGCAGGTGCTTGCCGCTCAGCAGCTCCACGACCGCTGAACGCTCCGCGCGCCCTCCGCCGGGGGCCGGCTTGTGGTAGCGGCCGCGGTCGCTGCCGCGACGGCCGCGCTGCGAACGGCCGCCGATCGATCGGCCGCCGGCGCGCGCCAGCCGCTGCAGCTCGGGGTTCACGCGATGCGTGGCCGCCTGACCGGACGAATCGAACAGGTCGATGAGCTTCGAGCCCACGAGGACGTGCTGCTCGAGCGGCACGGGTCGCTGCTCCGAGACGATGACGTCCGTGTCGCCGCGGACCGCCTGCAGCCAGTCGCCGAACTCCTCCGCGTTCGACACGGTCGCGCTGAGCGACACGAGCCGCACGTGCTCGGGGAGGTGGATGATGACCTCCTCCCACACCGCGCCGCGGAACCGGTCGGCCAGGTAGTGCACCTCGTCCATGACCACGAACGAGAGCCGCTCGAGCAGCGGCGAGGAGGCGTAGAGCATGTTGCGGAGGACCTCGGTGGTCATCACCACGATCCGGGCGCCGGCGTTGATGTTGGTGTCACCCGTGAGCAGGCCCACGTTCCTCGAGCCCCATGCCTCGACGAACTCCTGGTACTTCTGGTTCGACAGCGCCTTGATGGGCGTCGTGTAGAAGACCTTCTCGTCGTCCGCGTGCATCGCGAGGTGCACCGCGAACTCGGCGACCGCGGTCTTGCCCGCGCCCGTGGGCGCGGCGACCAGGACGCTCCGGCCCTCGTCGAGCGACGCGCACGCGGCGCGTTGGAACGGGTCGAGGTCGAACGAGAGGTTCGCTGCGAACTCCTGCAGCCTGGGCTGCCGGCGCTGCTGCCGGGAGAGTGCGTAGCGTTCCGCCGGCGAGAGGCTCATCACCCCTCCAGCCTAGACAGCGTCGCCGAACTCCAACTGATTGCGCTTGGCGACGCGACGGTCGTGCAGGTATGCGAGCCCGTACGCCGCGAAGTACAACCCGATCATCGGGATCGCGAGCATGAACATCGAGACGATGTCGGCCGACGGCGTCGCGAACGCCGTGAAGAGCACGATCACGAGGATCGCGATGCGCCACGACTTGATGATCGCGGCCGCACTCAGGATCCCGGCGAAGTTCAGGAGCACGATGAACACCGGCACGACGAACGCGATGCCGATGGCGACGACGAGCTTCAGCACGAAGTCGATGTACTCCTTCGCCGTCAGCAGCGTCTCGGCGCCCTCGGGCACGAACCCGGTCATGAGCTTCACGATGTTGGGAAGCACGAACCAGCCGGCCGCGCAGCCCGCGAAGAAGAGCGGGATCGCCGTCGCGAAGAACGCAAACGTGTACTTGCGCTCGCGCGTGTTCAGGCCCGGGACCAGGAATGCGAAGATCTGGTAGAGCCAGACCGGTGCGGAGATCACGATGCCGAGGGTGAACGCGATCTGCAGGCGCAGGTCGAATGCACTGGAGATCGTCGGGAAGATGATGCCCGTCGACGCCGCGTCCGTGCCCTGCTGGGCTTCGACGACGAGGTTGACCGGCTCCTGGATCGCCTGCCACACGAACGCGTCCGTCAGCCACCAGCCCGCGACCATGCCGATGACGATGGCGATCGCGGAACGGAAGAGGCGCTTGCGCAACTCGACGAGGTGCGCGCCGAGCGACATCCGCTTCTCGCGGTTCTTCTCCCCGCGATCCTTCACCGCGGTCATACGGCTCAGGCGCTCGGGCCGGAGTCCGCGCGCTTCGGCTGCTCGACCTGTGCGGGCGTCGTCGACGCGGGCGCCGACGTGGTCGACGAGGCCGGGGCCTCGGTGCTCGCCGCAGCGCCGTCCTTGGCGTCGGCGTCGGTCTCGTCACCGTCGGAGCGGACCTCGTTCTTGAGGATCTTCATCGACTGGCCCAGGCTCCGCGCGAGCGCGGGAAGCTTCGGCGCACCGAACAGCAGCAGGATCACCAAGAGGATGATCAGCGCGTGCCAACCGGTGAAGGCGTTTCCAAACATAGATGCTCGTCCATTCTGGCGGGATGGTGCGGCCAGTCTACCTGCTCGCGAGAGGGGCGACCCTCACACCTCTGCTTCGATCGGGTCACGATCGGACAGGTCGTCCGGATAGGCCGCGAGCCCCGCCTCGGCCCATGCGGCGACGACCTCGCGCGCCTCCTTCGGGGCGACGACCGTCACGAGCCCGGGCAGCCCCGTGACGAGGCGCTTCAGGCCGTGCACGTGCGCGAGCCGCAGGGTCACGCGCAGGCGTCCGTCGACCTCGGTCGACGTGGAGTCGGCGAGGTAGTCGGCGAGCAGCGGCAGGCTCTCCGGCGCGACGTCCACGACGATCTCGAGATCGTCCGGCGACGCCTGGAACAGCGTCTCCGGGATGACCCGACCCGTGTGGTCGCCGATCGGCTCGTCGGTGATGCTGAGCCCGCTCATCCGGTCGATGCGGAAGTTGCGGACGTCCTCGCGGTGCTGGTCGTAGGCCTGGAGGTACCAGTCGGCGCCCAACGAGGCGATCCGGAGGGGGTCGACCCGACGGCGACGGTGCTCCCCGCGCGCGTTCAGGTAGTCGAACTCGAGCCGGCGGCCGGATGCCACGGCCCGCCGCACCTCGGCGAGGGTCTCGTCGACGGCCTCCTCGGCGACCGCGATGCGGCTCGGCTCGCCCGAGGCGCCCGCTCGGAGCTTCTCGGTGAGCGCGGCGAGCGATGCGCTGTCGGCGTTCTCGGGCGCCGCGGAGAGATAGCGGAGCCCGGCGATGAGCGCTGCGGCCTCGCGAGCGGAGAGCTTCGGGGCGTCGTCGATCGCGACGTGATGGACGATGACGATGACGTCGTCGTCCTCGAACGCGTCCCAGTCGATGTCGAAGAGGTCGTTCGGCTGGTAGGTCCCGGTCGCACCGGGCAGCCCGGACGTCGCGATGAGCATCACCGCGTCCCGGATCTCCTGCTCGCCGACGCCGAAGTGGGCGGCCGCGTCGGCGACGTCCACGACACGCTGCTCGAGCAGGTACGGCACGAGCGAGAGCAGGAAGACGAGCTTGTCGGGCGCGCGGAGCCCCGCGGGCCGCCGCGGCGGGCGAGCGCTCATGCGGCGCCTCCCGTGCGGTGCGCGGCG
>NZ_SDPL01000024.1 GCF_004135055.1 Agromyces binzhouensis
CGCGCCCGGTGCGAAGCGCACGCGCGGCACGTCGCGCTTCGGTGCGGGCGCGGGCAGCTCGACCGGGGCGGTCGGCGCAGCGGATGCCCCGTCGACGAGTTCGATCCGGGTGACCCACGCCCGCCCGTCGCGACGGCCGAGCACGATCTCGGGCACCACGAGCACGCTCGTCGCGGCGGACTCGTCGGCGAAGGCGATCGCGCCGAACGCGACGAGGCCGCTGCCGGGGAGTCCCACGCGGTCGTCGACGTCGGCGAGCCCGGTCACGCGCCGCCACTCGCGGGCGGCGTCGGCGACGCGGCTCGGCCCGTGCGTCTCGATGCGGAGCACCTCGCCGAGGCCGATGATGCCCTCGCCGCGGCGCATCCAGAGCAGCGGATGCCTCGGGTCGAGGCGCGGCACGAGCGGTGCGGTCTCATCGACCGCGACGGTGCGGACGCGCAACCTCGTGTCGGCGGCGGGAGGGGCCGCGGCATCCGTTCGCGTCACCGGACCAGCCTACGCCGGAGCGCGTGCCGGCTCAGGCCGGGACGACGTCGACGCCGCGCCAGAACGCGACGTGCTCGCGGATCTCGGCGGCCGCGTCGGAGGGCGTCTCGTAGGTCCAGGCGGCGTTCGGGTTGCGCTGGCCGTCGACCTCGACGTGGAAGTAGTTCGCGGTGCCCTTCCAGTGGCACACGCTGCGGTTGTCGCTGGCGACGAAGAACTCGGGGCGGATCGCCTCGCGCGGGAAGTAGTGGTTGCCCTCCACCACGACGGTGTCGTCGGACTCCGCGATGACCGTGCCGTTCCAGATCGCCTTCATGCCGTTCCCTTCCTCCGATCGGATGGCGCAGCCGCGCCGTCCACCACGATCCAACGCCGTCGCGCTGAGTTTCCATCCCGATGCATGGAAACTCTCAGGTTCGTGGAGCGGGTTCGCAGGATGAGGGATGCGGTGGCGCCGCAGGCGGCAGGACGACGCATGTGGTCCTGCGAACTCGCACGACCTCGGGGCGCGGCGGGCGAATGGAGCGGGCGGCGCCGGCCACGCGGCATCCGCCCGCCCTCACCGCGCCCGCCCAGCCCGGCGACCGTAGACTCGCAGGCATGACGCGCGCAGACCTCGGCAAGGACCCACGAGACGTCTCGGCGATGTTCGACCGGGTCGCGGCGCGCTACGACCGCACCAACGCGGTGCTCTCGGTCGGCAACGCCGCACTGTGGCGCGTCGCCACGACGAAGGCCGTCGCGCCGAAGCCGGGCGAGCGGATCCTCGACGTCGCCGCGGGCACGGGCACCTCGAGCGCGAGCCTCGCCAAGTCGGGCGCGAGCGTGGTCGCCGCCGACTTCTCGCCGGGCATGATCGAGGTCGGCCGCCGCCGCCAGGCGCACGTGCCGAACCTCGTGTTCGTCGAGGCCGACGCCATGGCGCTGCCGTTCGGCGACGCCGAGTTCGACGCGGTCACGATCTCGTTCGGCCTGCGCAACGTGAAGGAGCCGAAGGTCGCGCTCGCCGAGTTCCTGCGTGTCACCAAGCCCGGCGGACGCCTCGTGGTGTGCGAGTTCTCGCACCCGCCCGTCGGCGTCGTGCGCGCGGGCTACGACTTCTACCAGAAGGTCGTCATGCCGCCGCTCGTGAAGCTGTCGAGCTCGAACGACGACGCCTACGACTACCTCAACGAGTCGATCAACGCGTGGCCCGACCAGCCGACGCTCGCCGGCTGGATCCGCGAGGCGGGGTGGGCGGATGTCGCGTGGCGCAACCTGACGGCGGGCATCGTCGCGCTGCATCGGGCGCGCAAGCCGATCGCCGCCGCGGAGAGGTGAGCGCGGCGCGTTCGACAAGCTCGCAGCATCCGCTCGGCCGGCTCTCGGTAGGCTGGGGCTCGTGAATCCGAGCCACACGGTCCGTCGCGCCTCCTCGCTCGCGGCCAATCTCGGCCTCAGCGAGCGCGTGTTCGCCTCCGCGGCCGACCGTGCCATGGCCCGGGCCATCGACGACGGGCTCGAGCGCGTCGAAGCGGGGCTCGCCGAGCAGGTCCGCTTCGCGGACACGGTGGCGGATGTCACGAGCCGCTACCTGCTCGAGGCGGGCGGCAAGCGCGTGCGGCCGATGCTGACGCTGCTCACCGCGCAGCTCGGCGACGGCTCGGTCGACGACGTGGTCACTGCGGCCATGGCGATCGAGATCACGCACCTCGGCTCGCTGTACCACGACGACGTCATGGACGAGTCGGAGCGCCGCCGCGGGGTGCCGAGCGCGCAGACGGTGTGGGGCAACTCGGTCGCGATCCTCACCGGCGACCTGCTCTTCGCGCGGGCGAGCCAGCTCATGGCGAAGCTCGGGGAGCGCGCCATCCGCATGCAGGCCGACACGTTCGAGCGCCTCGTGCTGGGCCAGCTCAACGAGACCGTCGGGCCCGACCCCGACGAGGACCCCATCGAGCACTACATCCAGGTGCTGGCCGACAAGACGGGCTCGCTGATCGCGGCGGCCGCGCAGTCGGGCATCATCTTCGGCGGCGCCGATCCGGCGCTCGAGGCGCCGATCATCGAGTTCGGCGAGAAGATCGGCGTGGCGTTCCAGCTCATCGACGACGTCATCGACCTGTCGCCCCAGCCGGAGGAGACGGGCAAGGTCCCCGGCACCGACCTGCGCGCGGGCGTCGTGACGCTGCCGCTGCTGCGGCTCGTGGAGCTGGCGAAGGCGGATGCCTCGTCGGCCGACCTGCTCGACCGCATCCGTCGCGACGTACTCCCGGCGCCGGCCGACGAGGCGGGCGATCCGTTCGACACCAACACGCTCGCCGCCCGCATCGTGCCCTCGCGGGCGACCGTCGACGCGATCGTCGACGAGCTCCGCGAGCACGAGGCCACGCGTTCGACGCTCGCGGAGGCCCATCGCTGGGCGCATGAGGCCGTCGCGGCGCTCGCGCCCGTGCCCGAGGGCAGCGTGAAGAAGGCGCTGACGCGCTTCGCCGACACCATCGTGGAGCGCTCGAGTTGAGCCCTGCTCCTTCGACGACGACAGGAGGTCACCGACGGTGACGAGGAACAAGTTGCGCCTGGCCATCGTGGGCGCGGGCCCGGCCGGCATCTACGCCGCCGACATCCTGCTCAAGTCCGAGCGGAACTTCGACGTGTCGATCGACCTGTTCGACCACCTGCCGGCGCCGTACGGGCTGGTGCGCTACGGCGTCGCCCCCGACCATCCGCGCATCAAGGGCATCATCACGGCGCTCCGCGAGGTGCTCGACCGCGGCGACATCCGCATCTTCGGCAACGTGCGCTTCGGCGAGGACATCACGCTCGCCGACCTGAAGAAGCACTACAACGCCGTCATCTTCGCCACCGGCGCCGTGAAGGACGCCGACCTCAACATCCCGGGCGTCGAGCTCGAGGGCAGCTACGGGGCGGCCGACTTCGTCAGCTGGTACGACGGGCACCCCGACTACCCGCGCGAGTGGCCGCTCGACGCGCAGTCGGTCGGCGTCATCGGCAACGGGAACGTCGCGCTCGACGCCGCGCGCATGCTCGCGAAGCACGCGGAGGACCTGCTGCCGACCGAGATCCCCGCGAACGTCTACGAGGGACTGTCGCGCTCGCCGGTGACGGACGTGCACGTGTTCGGCCGTCGCGGCCCGACCTCGGTGAAGTTCACGCCGCTCGAGCTGCGCGAGCTCGGCGAGCTGCGCGACGTCGACATGATCGTCTACGACGAGGACTTCGACTACGACGACGCCGCGCGCGCGGCCGTCGCGGGCAACAAGCAGGTCTTCGTGATCGACAAGGTGCTGCAGCAGTGGCGCAAGCGCGAGACCGGACAGGCGTCGCGTCGGCTGCACCTGCACTTCTTCGCCAAGCCCCTCGAGGTCGTCGACGACGGCAACGGCCGCGTCGGGGCACTGCGCTACGAGCGCACCGCGCCCGACGGCGAGGGCGGGGTCGTCGGCACCGGCGAGATCCGCGAGATCCCGATCCAGGCGCTCTACCGCGCGGTCGGCTACTTCGGGTCGCCGCTGCCCGGAATCCCCTTCGACAAGAAGTTCGGCGTCATCCCGAACCACGAGGGCCAGGTGCTGATCCGCGACAAGGAGACCGGACAGTCGCGCCAGATGTACGGCGTCTACGCGACCGGCTGGATCAAGCGCGGGCCCGTCGGCCTCATCGGCCACACCAAGTCCGACGCCATGGAGACCATCAAGCACCTCATCAACGACCTCGGCAACTGGTGGCGGCCGGAGTCGCCGTCGGAGGAGTCGGTGATCGAGCTGCTCGAGTCCCGAGGCATCCAGTGGACCGACCTCGACGGATGGCACCGCCTCGACGAGCACGAGCAGGCGCTCGGCGCCGCCGAGGAGCGCAAGCGCATCAAGGTCGTGCCGCGCGACGAGATGGTGCAGGTCTCGCGGGGCGAGGTCTAGGGGAGGCTCCGACGCTCAGGCGTTGCAGTACCACTCTCCGAGCAGCGGTGGCGCGGAGGCGAACGAGCCGGCGAAGTCGCCCGACGGGCAGTAGGGCGTGAGCACCTCGATGCCGGTCTCCACCAGTTCGATCACCGTCGGGATGCTGCCGGTGTACGGGTTCGCGATGCACTTCCACACCCAGGTCTCGGTCTCCGACGTGGTCAGGATCCCGGTCAGGTAGGCGCACGCCTCTTCGAGCGTCTGCTCGATGGTGAACTCGGCCGACGCGGACGCGGTTCCTCCGTCGGTGAGCACGAACGTGACCGTGAAGACGTGGTCGCCGACGGACAGGCCGGTCAGGTCGACGGAGTAGGTCGACGCCTTCTTGGTGGTCGAGTCGGCGACGTCGTCGCAGGGGACCTCGCCGCCGTCGAGTTCGCAGACCTGGTCGGCGACGGCCTGGGCTCCACGGTTCAGGTCGTAGGTGATCGTGACGTCCTGCCCGGCGGGCGCGCCCGCCATCGCGGATGCGGAAGGTGCATTGCTGTGCGCCGGTGGCGCGGCGTGCGCTGGCGCGGCGATCCCGAACGTCGCGATCGCGGCGGCGGCGGTGAGGGCGAGCGTGGTGCGGGACAGGATGCGCATCGGGGCATTCCCTTCCGGCGGGGTTCGGCCTTCCGCCGATGGACCGGACGATAGGGGACCTCTGCGCCGTCCGTGACCCCCGTTCGGGTGGTCTGCGCTCGAACGGCTCCGCGTCAGGCCGCTGTGGTCAGGACTGTCGCCCGACCGGAGGCTCGCCGACGTACTCGTGCGCCTCGCGCGCGAGCTCCGACCAGAGCTCGCGGTCGCCGACGCGGACCCACGTGCGGCTGTCGCCGCCACGGGTCGAGTGGAACGGCGACGCGACGCCGCGTTCGCGCAGGTCGGCGGATCGCGCCTCGGGCAGCTCGACGACGAGGTCGCCGCCCTCGAGGAACGCGAAGAGGTGGCCCTTCACGAGCAGCCCGTCAGGCGTGGCATCCACGTCGTAGTCGGTGTCCTGGAGCAGTTCGTCGGTGACCGCATCGAAGGTCGCCTGGGCCTCGTCCATGTCATCCCCCTCATCGGTGCCGTCGTGGGGAGCCTACGCCGCACGCACGGCGCCCGCCGCGCTACGCTGCAGATCATGCCGCTCGCCCCCGTCGCCCTCGCCGTCGGGGCCGCCCTCCTCGGCGCCGTGCTCGGCTGGTGGCCGCTCGCGGCGTGGGCCGACCGCAACATCCGTCGAGACGCAGCAGAGCGGATGCCGCTGCGCGCCCTGCGCGCCTGGTCGGCGGGCACGACCGCCGTGCTGTTCGGGGCGCTCGCGTGGCGGTTCGGCCTCGACCCCGTGCTGCCGGCACTCCTCGCGCTCGCCGCCGCCGGCGTGGCCCTGTCGATCGTCGACCTCACCGAGCAGCGGCTCCCGAACGCCATGGTCTTCCCGACGCTGCTCGTGGTCGCGGTGCTGCTCGTCCCCGCGTCCGCGCTGACGGGGGAGTGGCTCCGGCTCGCGTGGGCGGCCGCCGGCTCCGCCGGCATGTTCCTCTTCTACTTCGTGCTCGCCCTCATCTCGCCGAAGGCGATGGGCATGGGCGACGTGAAGTTCGCGCTGCCGCTGGGGTTGGTGCTCGGCTGGTTCGGCTGGCTCATGTGGCTCGCCGGGCTGATGGGGGCGTTCCTGGTCGGCGGCGTCGTGGCGATCATGGCGCTCGCGCTGCGGCGGGTGACGCTGCGGGGGTCGGTGCCGTTCGGGCCGTCGATGGTGGCGGGGGCGGTGCTGGCGATCGTCGCCTTCGGGGCGTGAATCGGGTCCGTGACTGCTGATCGGTGCCCTGTGTCCCCTGATGATCGGCGAGGTGTACCCCGAATCGCGGACTTTAGCACTGAGGTGAATCCTCTTTGGTTACGCGAGGATCACGTTTGTCCCCCTGCCTGTACCCAGTCGGGGGGTGCCCCGAAATGGGGCATAGCGGCCGATTCGTTCGCATCGATACGGTTCACTGGCCGCTTGCCGAGGTGGGCGGCACCCAAAACTGTTCGACCCGAAGGGTGTCTCTCATGTCCAAGCTTCTCGCCAAGGCCCAGGCCAAGGCCATCACCCGCATCGCCGAGATCCGCGCCAAGGAGGAGGGGGCGACCGCCGTCGAGTACGGCCTCATGGTCGCTTTAATCGCCGTCGTGATCATCGCCGCGGTGACCCTCATCGGTACGAACCTCGAGGCGATCTTCCAGGCGGTCGCGGCCGCGCTCTGATCCAACGGCGCGCGAGTCTACGTCGCGTCTCCATGCACTGGAGGTCGTCTCACGACGGCCTCCAGTGCATGGACATTTCCTGAGGAGTGCTGAACGGTTGAGGATTGTGTCCCTGCGCAAGGAGCGAGGAGCTGCGGCGGTCGAGTTCGCCCTCGTCCTACCCATCCTGCTCCTCCTGATCCTCGGCATCTTCGAGTTCGGACGACTCTTCAACATCCAGATCCAGCTGTCGAACGCCGCACGCGAGGCCGCGCGGGTGATGGCGATCCGCGACAACGTCGGCGAGGCTCAATCGGCTGCGGTCGCCACCGCGCCGGCCTTGAACCCGGCCATCGACCCCGGTCAGGTGCTCCTCAGCGTCGGAACCTGCGAGGACCTCGACGAAGGCACTCCGGTGCACGCGAACATCACGTACACGGTCGACCTCATCATCCCAGGGTTCTGGGAGTGGGCGACCGGCAATACATTCGAGCTCCAGGCGGAAGGGCAGATGGTATGCGGCGGATGATCGAACGGCTTCGGGGCGGCGAGCGTGGCGCGAGCGCCGTCCTCGTCGGGCTCATGATCGTCCCCCTGATCGGCGCCGCCGCCATCGCGGTCGATGTCGGCGCGTTGTACGCGGAGCGCGCCGCACAGCAGAACGGCGCCGACGGCGCTGCGATGGCCGTCGCGACCGCATGCGCCGCCGACGAATCCGCCTGTGGCGCGAGCGCCGGGAGCATCGCGAGCGACTTCGTGCTGCAGAACTCGTTCATCTCGAGCCCCACTGCGCTCGCACCGCAGATCGACTACGACGCCAACCGGGTGACCGTGACGACCGACAACTCTGTGAGCCACCCGCTCGCCTCGGTCCTCACTGGCATCAACTCCACGGTGGTCCAAGCCGTCAGCTCCGCGGAGTGGGGCAGCCCGAACTCGGGAATCGTGCTCCCGCTCGCACTCTCGCTCTGTGAGTTCCAGGACCCGACGCTCGAGATCCGAGTGCTCATCGAGTACCACCAGACCAGTGAGAACGACTGCACCCGCTCCGACGGCCAGCCCGTCGAGGGCGGGTTCGGCTGGCTCGACCTCGAGGGCGGCCAGTGCGAGACGTTCATCGACCTGGACACCGGCTTCGTCGGGAGTGACCCCGGCATCGATCCGGCAGCCGAATGCGCCTACCTCTTCAACGACCTCGAGGGGGAGACGGTGCTCGTGCCGGTCTACGACGGGGGAAACGACATCAACGGCCAGAACGGCGAATTCCACATCATGGCCTTCGCCGCCTTCGTCGTCACCGGCTGGAAGCTCACCGGTGGCGGGCCCGGCGTGTTCAACAACCCCGATCCGCTCTCGCCCGCCTGCGTCGGCGCATGCCGGGGCATCCAGGGGTACTTCACCGAGTGGGTCGACCTCGGAGCCGACTGGGAGGTCGGCGGCCCCGACTTCGGAGTCGACGTGGTCCGACTCGTCATCACCGACAGCCAACTCGCAGACCTGCTCGACTGATCCCGACGACCGGGAACCCCCGCCGCCCGACCCGAAAGCATCCCACCATGAAGACTCGCATCATCGGAGCCCTCGTCGCCCTCGTCCTCGCAATTGTCGGCACCGTCGTGCTCGTCGGATACGTCCGGGGCGCCGACCAGCGGGCCGCCGAGGGGGCCGAGTTCGTCGACGTATACGTCGTCGACGAGTCGATCCCCGAAGGCACGCCGGCGGCTCAGCTCGAGGAGTTCATCTCGCTCACCGAACTGCCGGCGATCTCCGTCGCCGAGGATCGGGTCACCGACCTCGCCGATCTCGAGGGCCTGGTCGCGGCAGCCGAGTTGCTTCCCGGCGACCAACTGCGTGAAGACCGGTTCGTGGACCCGGCTGTCCTCGCGGCTCAGGGTGAGGTGCCGGTGCCCGAGGGAATGCAGGAAGTGAGCGTGGCGCTCGAGGTGCAGCGCGTGGTCGGCGGCGCAATCCAGCCCGGCAGCCGGATCGGCATCGTGGTCACCAACAAGATCCAGCCAGGCCAGCCGAACGCGGAGGGCACGGTGACGACCTCGCCCGCGACGCGGTTCATCGACAACCAGGTGCTCGTCACGCGGGTCAAGGCCGGCTCGACCTTCACCCCGGCGGACGGAGAAGAGACGACGAACGCCGTGCAGAACATCATGGTCACCCTGGCGATGACCACCCCGCAGATCGAGAAGCTCGTCTGGGCGCGTGAGATGCAGGAGGACGACCTCGCCGGAGTCTGGCTCACCCTGCAGAACGAGGACACGAGCACGGACGGCTCGCAGCTCATCGGACCAGCCAACATCCTGCCGTGACCCGATACCTGCTCATCAGTCGCAGCGTCGAGTACGAGTCCCGCCTCGGCTCGATGCTCGGCAGCGAGCTCGCGAGCGTCGCCGGCGAGTATCTGAGCTTCGGCGTTGATCAGGTCCTGGCCCAGGTTCCGGGTCAGGCGCCGCATATCGTCCTCCTCGGCCCGGTGGTCAACTACGAGGAGTCGCGGCAGCTCGTCGAATCCCTCCTCGAGCAGTATCCGCACGTCGGAATCATCGTGGTTCGTGAACAGCGGGCGGACCTCGAGGACTGGGTCGACGGTATGCGTCTGCACGCCGTGCTCGCGCCCGATGCGAGCGAGGCGGTCACGCTGGCGCTCTTCGCCCGGTTGCGTGACTGGCTTGCACAGGCACACGACATCGACACCACCCTCGGCGATTGGGGCGATCGGGCCTACGTCCCAGTACAGGAGCCGACTCACGCGGCGGCCGGTTCAGCCGGTGCCGACGACCTCCTGAGCCGGCTCGTCGCCGGATCCACCCTCCCGCAGGCGGAGTCCGAGGCCGAGCCACCGGAGATTGACGGGCCCGCGCCGGAGCCCGAACCCGAGCCAGAGCCCGAACCTGAGCCGGAACCCGAGTGGCTGTTCCCGGCGGAGCTGCCCGAAGGAGCCAGAACCGATGTGCTGGCCGTCGTCGCCCCGAAGGGTGGCCAGGGCAAGACGACCGTCTCGGTGAACCTCGCGGCGGCCCTCGCCTCCGCAGCGCCCAACTCCGTAGTACTCGTCGATGCCGACGTCCAGTTCGGCGACATCGCGACGGCGCTCGATCTCGAGCCGACCCACACGCTGGTCGATTCCGTGCAGGTCGCCGCGAGCGGCGACGAGCTGGCGCTCAAGACCTACCTGATGCGTCACCCGGAAGGCTTCTACGTCATCCCGGGGGCGGCGTCACCCGAGGCCGGGGACGAAGTCTCGGCGGAGCAACTCGGTGCACTCCTCCGTCGGCTCGCCGGCATCTTCCGGTACGTGATCGTCGACACCACGCCGGGTCTCGGCGAGCACACGCTCGCCGTGCTCGAGAACGCCACGGACGGGGTCTTCGTCACCAACATGGGTGTCCCGAGCCTCCGCGCTGTGAGGATGGAGCTCGAACTCCTGCAGCAGGTCGGACTCCTGCCCTCGAACCGCCACATCGTGCTGAACTTCACGGATCGGCACAGCGGCCTCACGGTCCGCGACGCCGAGCGCATCGCGGGCGTGCAGATGAACGTGGTCATGCCCCGATCGAGCGCCGTGCTCCTCGCGAGCAACCGCGGAGTCCCGCTGGTCCTGAGCGACCCGAGGGATCACGCAGCGGTGGCGTTGCGAGACCTCGCGCTGCGCATCGACCCCGAAGCCCATGCCCGACGCCGACGCACCATGAGAAGGGCGGCCGCAGAATGAGGTTGAACGAACGACTCGACGCCGCGCGGGGCATCCGACGCACTCCGGATGTCCCGCCTGCTCCCGAGAGCCCCGTGGTCGACGAGATCGACGAGCTGGAGCCGTCCGTCGGGCGGAATGATGACGTCCAACCGGAGATCGTCCCGATCCCGGCAGCGCACATCGAACCGACGGCCGACCCGTTGGCCGGATTCAAGGAGTCGGCCGCGCAGGAGCTGTTCTCGCGGATCGGGAACCGCCTCAACGACTCCTCGATGACCGAGGAGAAGCTGCACGCGCTGGCCCGCGCCGAACTCAGCCAGATCGTCGCCACCGAGCAGACCGCGCTCACGAGCGCCGAGCGGAATCGCCTCATCGACGAGATCGCGGCGGATGTGCTCGGCTACGGGCCGCTCGAACCGCTGCTCGACGATCCGACCATCACCGAGGTCATGGTCAACCGCCACGACCAGATCTACGTCGAGCGCAGCGGACGCCTCCAGGAGTCCTCGCTGCGATTCACGAGCGAGGCGCAGCTCCGCCGCGTGATCGACCGCATCGTGTCGCGCGTCGGACGGCGAATCGACGAGTCGTCACCTCTGGTCGATGCTCGCCTCGAGGACGGATCGCGTGTCAACGCGATCATCCCGCCCCTGGCGGTCAACGGGCCATCCCTCACCGTCCGGAAGTTCGCGCGGACTCCGTACACCGTCGAGGACCTGGTCTCCTTCGGCACGATGAGTCGTGAGATGGCGACCGTCCTGGACGCCGCCGTCCGCGGACGACTCAACATCCTCGTCTCGGGCGGCACCGGCACGGGTAAGACCACGCTGCTCAACGTGCTCTCCGCATTTATCCCCACGAGCGAGCGCATCATCACGATCGAGGACGCTGTGGAACTGCAGTTGCAGCAGGACCACGTGGTCCGGCTCGAGTCGCGTCCGTCCAACATCGAGGGACGCGGCGAGGTCACCATTCGCGACCTCGTCCGCAACTCCCTCCGAATGCGGCCCGACCGCATCGTCATCGGCGAGGTCCGAGGGGGCGAGAGCCTCGACATGCTCCAGGCCATGAACACGGGCCATGAGGGCTCCATCTCGACCATCCACGCGAACTCGCCCCGAGACGCCATCTCGCGCATGGAGACCCTCGTGCTGATGGCGGGCATGGACCTGCCCCTGCGGGCCATCCGCGAACAGATCGCCTCCGCGCTCGACATCATCATCCAGATCGGGCGCCTGAAGGACGGAACCCGTCGTATCACGCACGTCACCGAGGTGCAGGGCATGGAGGGCGACATTGTCACGCTCCAGGACGCGTTCACTTTCGACTACTCGGCCGGCATCGACGAGCACGGGCGCTTCCGCGGCCACGCTGCCGCCACGGGTGTGCGGCCCAGGTTCGCCGAGCACCTCGCCGACATCGGGATCCCGCTGCCCATGTCGGTTTTCCAGCCGGAGTTCCGCCCCACTCGGGAGTTCTGATGAGCCCGCTCACGCTGATCCTCGGCGTCTCCATCACGTTGCTCGCGCTCCTAGTTCTGGTGCTCTTCGTCTTCTTCCCCGCTCCGCCTCGGATCAGCAAGAGCCGTCGCGTCGCGCCGGGGGAGGAGATCGACACCGCCCTCAGCCGCATCGCCGGGCGGACGGTCTCCGCGGTCGAGTCGGCGACGCGCGGGACCGACGACAGCATGCGGCGCTACCGGCTCGAGCAGGCCGGCATCAGGATGGAGCCGGCCGGTTTCACAGTGCTCACCATCTCGGCCGCCGTCGTGCTCGCGATGCTCGGGTTCGTCATCGGTTGGGGCACCTTCTGGTCGATTCCGCTCGCCCTGGTCTTCGGTGCGCTCGCGTTTATCGGATCGCGGATCGTCGTCGCCGTGCGGACGAGCCGGCGACGCGCGAAGTTCGAGTACCAGCTGGACGACACCCTGCAACTCCTCTCCGGCGGCTTGCGCGCGGGGCACAGCCTCCTCCGAGCCATCGACTCCGTCTCGCGCGAAGCCGATGCACCGACGTCCGAAGAACTTGCACGCGTGGTCAACGAGACCCGACTCGGTCGAGACCTCGGCGACGCGCTCGGCGTGACGGCGGAACGCATGCAGAGCGATGACTTCTCGTGGGTCGCGCAGGCGATCGCGATCAACCGCGAGGCCGGGGGCAACCTCTCCGAGGTGCTCGACCAAGTCGCCCACACGATTCGCGAGCGCAACCAGATCCGACGGCAGGTGCGGGCACTGAGCGCGGAGGGCCGACTCTCGGGCATTATCCTCGTCGTGCTCCCGGTCGCGGTCTTCCTCTTCCTGCTGTGGGTCCAACCCGCCTACTTCGTCCCCATGTTCACCAGCCTCATCGGGTGGATCGCGCTCTTCATCGCGTTCCTGCTCCTCGTCGGCGGAACCATCTGGATGTTCTTCACCGTGCGCGTGAAGTTCTAGGAGAGCTCATGAACGCCATCGGACTCGCCGCTGCCCTGACGGTCGGCATCTCCATCGGCCTCGTGGCCTGGTTCCTCATCGGCGCGGGCAGGGCACGGACAGCCGAGACGGGAGTCGAGGAATCGGCCGCGACAGCGGTTCAGCGAACCTCCTTCTCCGAGAGCCTGGTCAAGGCGGCCCCGAAGGGCTACATCGGCTGGCTGGAACGCCAGATCACCTTCGCCGCTCGACCCGCGGGCTGGTCGGTCACCCGTATCTTCGTCTGGAAGACGATCCTCGTGTGCACCGTCTTCCTCCTGGGCTGGCTGTTCATCGCGTCCGACCCCGCTCCGATCCGGGTGATCCTCGTAATCTCCGCGCTCGTCCTCGGCTTCTTCCTGCCCGACGTGCTGATCAACAGTCGTGCCCACGACCGGCAGACCGCGATCCAACGCGCGCTTCCCGACACGCTCGACCAGATGACCATCGCCGTCGAGGCTGGTCTCGGATTCGACGCGGCGATGGCGAAGGCAGGCCGGAACGGTCGCGGACCGATGGCCGAGGAACTCATCCGGACGCTGCAGGACATGAGCATCGGGCGCACGCGCCGCGATGCCTACGCGGCTCTCGAGCAGCGCACGAACAGCGAGGACCTACGACGCTTCGTTCGTGCGGTGCAGCAGGCCGACGCATACGGTGTCGCGATCGCCGACGTGCTTCGCGTGCAGGCCGGGGAGATGCGCGTCAAGCGTCGTCAGCGCGCGGAGGAGCAGGCGATGAAGATCCCGGTGAAGATCGTCTTCCCGCTGGTCTTCTGCATCCTCCCCGTGCTCTTCATCGTCATCCTCACGCCGGCTGTGATCGGCATGATGGCGGCGTTCGGCTGACCGGATTCGCCGGTCCGATCAGAACAGCCCGGGCACAAAGCGCTTCGTCCGCAGCTTGTACGCCGCGTACTCGGGAATGTGCTCCTCCAGCAGGCGCTCCTCCTGGATCGCGCGGTACACCTGAATGGCTCCGATCAGGATCAGGATCCCGAACTTGGCCGGGCTCGGCGAGAAGCAGACGGCGCCGGTGAGGGTGATCATCTCCCCGACGTAGAGCGGGTTCCGGATCAACCGGTACGGGCCGTGCTGCACGAGGGTCCTGACCTTGGCCTCCACGCCGAAGCTCCGGCCGAGGGTGATGAGCGAATAGACGGTGAAGATCATTCCCAGCGTCATGAGGATCACTGCGAACAGCTCGACGCCGGCGGGTGCCTCCGAGCCTCCGAGGAACGCGAAGGTGAGCGGGAGGAAGGTTCCGACGTATGCCGCGGCGGTCGGCAGGACTCCCGGCCTCCGTGCCTTTGCGGGCCTCCGGATGATCAAGAGCAGCACGGCGACGAGGTAAAACGACGTCAACAGGATCAGGTAGAGGATGTGCAGGTAGTCCACGATCCCGGATGCGGCTTCGCGCTGGGCCCTGGAAAAGAGCGCGAAGAACGTCAGGCACAGCAGGAAGACCATTGCGGGGACGAGGACCAAGCGCTCGACGTCCATCGTTCTCAGCTGCTCGCGTAGCCGCATGGCCCCTCCGGTGCGTCTGGTGAACGTGCCGGAGCCGTGGCGGCGAGTTTCGGCGACGTGGGCTCGATCTTATCCGGGACGGCCGCCGCGATCGATGGCCTGGGTGGGATTCGCCCAGCCCTCGATTCCACGCCTCCGATCGGCCACGGGGCGCCGCTGCGCCACTGTCCTCGACGCCTAGGCTTGATCGCATGGACCCGGCGACGACCGAGGGGCACCGGGAACGGCCCGACGCGGGGGAGGGCTGGGTGGCCGACGTGCTCGGGCCCGGATTCGAGCAGCTGACGCTGCCGCTCGAGCCCGACGACGAGGGCGACGTCGTCGCGACCCTCGTGCGGTACACCGGCGGGGCTGACGGCGACGGGGCGCCGCCGTCGCGGCGCCGGTGGCGCTGGCCGTGGGAACCCGCGGCCCAGCCGCAACCGAAGCCCGCGGCATCCGGATGCGACGTGCTCTACGTGCACGGGTGGAGCGACTACTTCTTCAATCCCGAGCTGGCGCGGTTCTGGAGCGATGCGGGGGCGCGGTTCCACGCGCTCGACCTGCGGAAGTACGGGCGCAGCCTGCGCGAGTGGCAGACGCCCGGGTACATGACCGACCTGGCCGTGTACGACGAGGACATCGAGGCGGCGCTCGGCGCCATCGCGCGCGAGGGTGGGCCGGAGGCATCCGCTCGGCCGTTGATTCTGGTGGGGCATTCGACCGGGGGGCTCACGCTCAGCCTGTGGGCGGCGCGCAACCCCGGGCGGGCGGCGGCGCTCGTGCTGAACAGCCCGTGGCTGGAGTTCCAGCTGAGCGGGATCGGGCGGCAGGCGATCCAGCCGGTCATCGGGTTCCGGGCGCGGCTCGACCCCATGGGGCCGCTGCCGAACGTCGACCTCGGCTTCTACACGCGGTCGATCGCCAAGGAGCTCGACGGCGAGTGGGAGTACGACCACGCCTGGCGGCCCGACCGCGGGTTCCGCACGCACCCCGCGTGGCTCACCGCGATCCTCGCGGGGCACGCGACCGTCGCGGCCGGCATCGACGTGGGCGCGCCCGTGCTGACCCTCGTGTCGGCGCGGTCGGTGCTGCAGGCGACGTGGGATGACGCGATGCTCACGTCGGACATCGTGCTCGTCGTCGACGAGATCGCGCGCCAGTCCTTGAAGCTCGGGCCGAACGTCACCGTCGCGCGCGTCGACGGGGCGCTGCACGACGTGTTCCTGTCGCGGGAACCGGCGCGGGCGGCGGCCTACGCCGCGGTCACGCGGTGGCTGGAGGGGTACGCACCCGGAACGGACCGCGAAGCGCCGCCCACTGCAGGAGCATGATCGTCTTCGCATCGACGATGTCGGCGCCGATGCGGTCGAGGGCGTCGTCGAGGTCGAGCTCGAGCACCTCGATGTCCTCGCCCTCGTCGGCGAGGCCGCGCCGAGAGCCGGGCGCGACCGAACCGCGCACGTACGGCGCCGCGAAGAAGTGGAGGCGCTCGGTCACCGAGCCGGGACTCATGTAGACGTCGAACACGTGCTGCACCTCGCCCACGACGTGCCCGGTCTCCTCCTCCGCCTCGCGGCGGATCGCGGTCTCGGGATCGTCATCGTCGAGCAGGCCCGCCGCCGTCTCGATGAGCATGCCGTCGGGGTGCTCGTTGACGTAGACCGGGAAGCGGAACTGCCGCGTGAGCAGCACCGTCCGCGCCTCGCGGTCGTAGAGCAGGATGGTGGCGCCGTCGCCGCGGTCGTAGGTCTCGCGCTCCTCGAGGGTCCACGAGCCGTCGGCGTGCTGGAAGTCGAACGTCGTCGCACGCGTCACGTACCAGTTCGACGTGAGCACCCGCACGTCGCGGACCCGCACGCGCGGGTTGCGGTCGAGGTCGCGGCCGACCCGGTCGAGGCCGGTGCGCCCACGGCGATCGGGCACGTCGACGCCGGGCTGCGGCGCGGGACTCTCCGCTGCGACGCCGGCTCGCGGCATCCGCTCGTTCTCGCTCGTCATGCGGCGATGATCGCGTCGGATCGTCGGTGCGTCAGTGCGTCGGCGCGTCGCGCGTCAGCGGAAGTTGACGAACTGGAGGTCGACGTCGAGGTCGGCGGCCTTCAGCAGGCGGATGGTCTCCTGCAGGTCGTCGCGGCTCTTCGACGAGACCCGCAGCTCGTCGCCCTGGATCTGGGACTTCACCGTCTTCGGCGCCTCGTCGCGGATGAGCTTGCCGATCTTCTTCGCGTGCTCCTGGTCGATGCCGTTCTTCAGGCCGATCTCGATGCGGAACTCCTTGCCCGACGGGTAGGGCTCGCCAGCGTCGAGCGACTTCAGCGAGATGCCGCGCTTGATGAACTTCGACTGCACCACGTCGAGCACCGCCTTCACGCGCTCGTCGGTCGAGGCCTTCAGCAGGATCTTCTCGCCCGACCACTCGACCGACGCCCCCACGCCCTTGAAGTCGTAGCGCTGCTCGACCTCCTTGCGGGCCTGGTTGACGGCGTTCTCCGCCTCCATCTTGTCGACCTTGCTCACGATGTCGAACGTCGAATCAGCCATGCGCGCCAGTCTAGCGAGGGGGCCAGCGGATGCCACGGCCCGCCTGGCGGTCGCACCCACGCCGCCCCATCCCGCCCGGCGCGGCGTGGATTCGCGCCGCCCGGCCCGCCCCGCCCGG
>NZ_SDPL01000240.1 GCF_004135055.1 Agromyces binzhouensis
CGCGGTGCGCCGCCCCCGCGCCGGCCACGATGCGCCGCAGCAGCGAGGCGCCGACGCCCGACCCGCCGACCGCGGCGATGACGACGCGCTCGTCGTCGCGGTAGCCGAGCCGTTCCCGCAGTTCGGCCTTCTCGCCGAGCGCCGCCGGGTCGAACCCGGTGATGTACCCCGAGAAGTCGAAGTGCTCCTCCGTCCAGTCGCGGATCCTCGGCAGGCCGGGGCCGAACGCGTCGGGCACGATGTCGTCGGCGGTGCCGACGAACACCGCGGCGTCGCGGATGCGACCGAAGCGCTCGACGTGCTCGATCATCTCGAGGTTGTAGTCGGCGGCCACCGCCGCCTCGCGCGGCCCGCGCGAGGGCATGGGCAGGTAGCCGACGAAGTCGGTCATCCAGGCGAGCGCCCCGCGCTTGAGGTTCGGGTTCTCGAACAGGTAGTGGTCGACCTCCCACGACTCGTCGGCGATGACGAGGTCGTACTCCCCTGCGGCGACGACCTCCTCGAACACCATGAAGTTGTGCAGGAGGATCTCGTCCATGTTCCGGAGCGACTGGAACACCGCCAGGTCGTGGTCGCCGCTCTCGTGCTCGATGTGCGAGGACTCGCTGGCGAGGGCGGCGGATGCCGGGTGGAGGCGTTCCTTCGCGACCGCGAGCACCCGCGTCACCGGGTCCTGGGCCAGCCAGTCGATCCGCACGTCCGGATGCAGCGCCCGCAGCTCCTGCGCGATCGCGAGGTCGCGGCGGGCGTGGCCGAGTCCGATCGGCGAGGAGAGGTAGAGCACCGACTGCGCGCGGCCGGGACCCACCCACCAGGTGCCGTCGAGCCGGGTCGTGCCGAAGATGCGGTCGGCGAATGCGCGGATCGCGTGGTTCACTCGGACCGGGTAGCGCACCTGCGGCGCGTGCCCGGAGCCCTCGACGGCCAGGAGCTCGGCGCCGCGGATGATCTCCTGCATGACCCGGGAGGAGGCGAACGAGGTGATGTGGTCCTCGGTGCCGTGGATGAGCAGGGTCGGGACCTCGAGCGTCTCGAGGCGGCGCCGGAGCTCCTCGACGGTGAGTTCGTCGTAGTCGTCGGTGATCGACCAGGCGAGCACGTCGGGCCGCTGGTCGAGCCCCCACTCGACGAGGTCGTCCCAGGCCTTCGTCGAGTGCGGGTCGGAGGCGACCTGCGACATGAAGAACTCGACGAAGTCGGGCCAGTCGCGCTGCCAGTAGTCGAAGTCGAACTTCCCCCAGCCCTCGGGCTCGGGGTTCGCCACGGGGTCGTACGGCACATCAGGGGTCCGCTCCGACAGCGGCACGACCCACGGGTGGTGGCCCGAGATCGAGACGATCCCGAGGACCCGCTGCGGGTGCATCGCCACGAGGTTGATCGCGATCTCGCCGCCCATCGAGTAGCCGACGACCACCGCGGCATCCGTCCCGGTGGCATCGAGGACGGCGATCGCGTCGGCCACCCGGTGGCCGAACGTGTAGCGAGCGGGGTCGAGCGGGCGGGACGAGTTGCCGGCGCCGACCGCGTCGTAGACGACCACGCGGAAGTGCCGTGCGAGGTAGGGGACCTGCATCTTCCAGACGCGCTCGTGCACGAGCTCCCACGTGGGCAGCAGCAGGATCGTCGGCCCGTCGTCGCCGTAGACCTCGTAGTGGATCGACGCACCGGCGCGCTCGATGTCGCCCTCGAGCGTGGGCGTGGCGACCTCCATCACGCCACCTGGCGAGCCATGGCGCGCTCGCCGGCCTCGATGAGGGTGCCGATCGCGCGCAGGGCGGGGCGCAGCGGGAGGTCCTCCTCGTGGCCGGAGAGGATCAGGAGCTCGGCCCCGACGAACGCCGCCGAGGTCAGCGCGACGACCTCCTCGATGCTGAGCGGCCCGAACGAGAAGCCCTGGTCGGCGTGCCGGCGGGCAGCGGTGGTGAGCACCTCGGACCAGCCGTGGATGATGTCGTGCACGCGCTCGCCGATGAGGTCGTTGGACAGGCCGGCGGCCATCATCTCGAGCAGCACGCGCACGTACCCGGAGGCGAGGTCGTCGTCGAGGTAGTCGCACGCGGTCGCCCACTGCTGCGACAGTGGCTCGTCCTCGGCGTACATGGCCCCCTGACGCTCGAGCAGCTGCGCGTTCTCGGCGTCGAGCATGCTCAGCACGAGCAGTTCCTTGGAGCCGAAGTGGTAGTGGATCTGCGACAGCGGCACGCCCGCGAGGTCGGCGACCTTGCGCGTCGAGAGCGCCGCGTATCCCTGGTCGACGACCAGTCGGCGGGTCGCGTCCAGGATGCTGGCGACGGTCGTGTTGGTCGGCATCTCGCCTTCCCCCTCGTTTCGTTCGGTCGATCGACCGATTTCATGGACAAGCTACTCCGACGGCCACGCGACGTCAAGACCCGGGACGTGACGACGTGCGTCGGCGGCCTCCCGGCCCGCCCGTGGTCAACTCGACGGCAGCGCCGACTCGACCCACGCGCGCAGCTGCGCCGCGGGCACCGCGCCGACCTGCCGACCGACCTCGGCGCCGTCGCGGTAGAGCAGCAGGGTGGGGATCGCGGTCACTGCGTGACGGCTCGACACGACCGGCGACCGGTCCGCGTCGACCTTGACGACCTTCAGGCGCCCGGCGAGCTCGCGCGAGAGCTGCTCGACGACGGGAGCGATCGCACGGCACGGGCCGCACCACACCGCCCAGACGTCGACGAGCACGAGCATGCGGCCGGCGACGGCCTCGTCGAAGCTCAGGTCGTCGGCCTCGACCAGCCACGGCAGGTCGGCATGGCAGTTCGAGCAGCGCACGCGACCGCGGCCGGTGAACGGGATGCGATTGCGGGTGCCGCAGGCGGGGCAGCTGACGACCTTGCCCGGCCGGTTGCTCGTCGCCATGGCTCGAGCCTACGTGGCCACCCCGACCCGGCCGAGGGCGTCCCCTGATGACGCCATCACCGGGCGGCGGCATCGTCGTCTTCGGAAGGGCGGTTCCGCGACGACGTCGCGGAACCGAGATGGCCCCGCGGCGCGCCGCCGACGAGGAGCCGTCCTCGCCTGCATCCGGGGAACGCACCCCGGATGCCCGGAGGTGAGACCCATGGAAGAACGCACATCAGCGAACGCCCTCGCGCAGGAGCCGCCCGCCGGCGCCGACGAGTTCGTACGACTCGACAACGAGCGCAGCGGCGAACGCATGCCGAAGGAGCTGGCGGCGCAAGTGGAGGGTCGGACGCTCTCGATCACCACGCGGGAGAAGTTCGACTTCAGGTCCGTCGAGCCGGTGCGCTACGACGGCGACCGATGGCAGGTGAAGCTGCCGGAGGGAACCGGGCTCGTGATGCCCGGCCGCACGTCGGGGCGGCTCTCGGTCGACGAGGTCGGCAAGGCCGCGGTGCGAGAACTCGACGAGGCCGGCGAGCTCGCGGCATCCCGCCCCGCCTGGGTCGACTACGAGCCGCACGCGAAGGTGTCCGCACCGCGGACCACCGTGCTCCGTCGGCTCGACGGGACGATCCTCGAACCGCACTACGGCGTCTTCGGTGCCGACGACCGCCAGGTGTACTACCCCGGCGGCTACCCGTGGACGTGCGTCGGCAAGGTGTACGTGTGGGACGACTGGGGCTCGCCGTACCCGGCGTGGTCCGGCTCGGGCGTCCTCATCGGCGATCGCACGGTCCTGACCGCCGGACACATGTGCCCGTGGGGCTCCGGCAACTGGGCCATGCAGTTCGTCCCGGCGTACTACGACGGCGTCTCCACGCTCGGCCGTGGGGTGAGCTCCTACGTGTCGGACTACTACGGCTACGACACCGACGACACGGTGTCCGCCTGGGACATGGCGGTGCTGCGCCTCTACACGCCGCTCGGCGTCAACTACGGCTACTTCGGCACGAAGGACTACAACAGCGCCTGGGAGGGCGGGAACTACTGGACCCTCGCCGGATACCCCGGCGCTGTGGCCGGCGGCAACCGCCCGTCGCGCCAGATGTGGTGGCCGGTGCTCGACGACGACGGCAGCGGCTCGGCCGAGGAGGTCGAGTACGAGGCCGATTCGACGCCGGGCAACTCCGGCGGACCCGTGTTCGGGTTCTGGAGCGGACTTCCCTACGCCATCGCGACGCACAGCGGCGGCTCGAAGACCACCTTCCTCTGGTGGACCATCGAGGACACCAACGTCGGCGCCGGCGGTGGTGCACTCAACTCGCTCGTCGCCTGGGCGCGGAGCAACTGGCCGGCGTGACCGCGACGGGATGAGGCAGCGGATGCCGCGGGCGTCGGCCTGCGGCATCCGGCCGACCCTCAGTCCAGGTGGAAGATCTCCGGGATCTCCATCCACCACTCGCCCTCCGCGCGCTCCGCGAACGGCCGCTGCAGCGGTTCGCAGACCGACCACCACTCCTGCGTCGTGGGATCGGCCGCGATCGCGGCCATGTCGGCCTCGAGGTCGTCGCCGACGTACTCCATGTAGGCGAAGAGCACCTCGCCGTGGCGGAAGATCGAGTAGTTGCGGATGTTGCTGAGCGCCAGGCGCTCCAGCACCTTCGGCCAGACGGCGGCGTGCAGGCGCGCGTACTCCGCGCGGTTCGCCGCGGGCAGGCCGATCACCGACGCGAGGCGACGCACGCGCGTCTCGCCGACGATGCGCTCCTCGCGGCTCATGCGCGCGCTCCAGCCGCGCGGGCCCGGACGTGCGTGAC
>NZ_SDPL01000241.1 GCF_004135055.1 Agromyces binzhouensis
GAGCCGCGACGACACGACCGCGAAGCGCGGCTGCGGTTCCCGACCGCGCGCGGCACGCCACGCGGCATCCGACTCGACGACCGCTGCGCCGCCGTAGCCCTCGGCGCGGACCGTGCCCGACCCGACGAGCACCACGTCGGCGTGCGATCGCAGCACCGACATCAGCCTCTGGTCCTCCGGGTCGCCGAGCCCGCCGCTGCGACCGCCGAGGCTCGCCGCGCCGTCGAGGCTCTCGACCATGTTGGCCCGGCAGAACACGGCGTCCGGGCCACCGCCCGAGTCGACGACGTCGACCGCGTACGCGGCGTGCATCCGATCCGCGTCGAACGGCGCGCGGTCGGCCGCCGTGATCCCGGCGCTCACGCCGAACCGTCCGGCTGCAGGTTGTGCTCGAGGAAGGCCGGCTCGCGCCATCCCTCGATCGCCTCGACCATCCGGACCGCGTCGACGGTCTCGCGCACGTTGTGCACGCGGACGATGCGGGCGCCCCGCCCGATGCAGTAGACCGCCGCGGCGAGGGAGCCGGCGAGCCGGTCGCGACGGTCCCGGCGCCCGAGGCTCTCGCCGACGAAGTCCTTGTTGGAGAGCGCGACGAGCAAGGGAGGCCCGACCGCCGAGATCTCGTCGAGGCGCCTGGTGAGCTCGAGCGAGTGCAGGGTGTTCTTGTTCAGGTCGTGCCCCGGATCGATCACGATGCGCTCCTCGGGCACGCCGCGGGAGCGGGCGAGGTCGATCCGATCGCGGAGGAACGCGGCGACCTCCGCGACGACGTCCCCGTACCGGGGCATGGGGTGCGGTGTCCGCGGCGCGGCGAGGCTGTGCGTGATCACGATCGTCGCGTCGCTGTCGGCGACGACCTCGGCCATGGCGGGGTCGTGGATCCCGGTCGTGTCGTTGATCACGTGCGCACCGGCCGCGATCGCCCGCCGGGCGACCTCGGGGTGGAAGGTGTCGACGGAGACGACGGCACCCGATCCGGCGAGCGCCGCGACCACGGGAACGACGCGATCCGCCTCCTCGTCGACCGGGATCGGAGGTCCGGGCGCGAACTTCGCACCGCCGACGTCGATCCAGTCGGCGCCATCGGCCAGCGCCGCGTGCGCGGCCTCGAGGGCGCGGTCGAGGGCGAAGGTCGCCCCGCGGTCGTAGAACGAGTCGGGCGTGCGGTTCACGATCGCCATCACCGCGACCTGCCTCGCGAAGTCGAAGTCGCGCGGGCCGATGCGCCTGACCATGCCGCTCACGCGGCGGCGCCGATCTCGGCCAACGGCGTTCCCGTGTCGGCGAGCGCCGTCGGATCGATCGCGACGCGCGTGCGGATGAGCCGTTGCACCTCCTCGTTCACGTCCCACACGTTCACGTTCATCCCGGCGACGACCCGTCCGTCGAGGACCCAGAAGGCGATGCACTCGCGTGCGGCGAGGTCACCGCGCACGACGAGGTCCGCCCGGTCGGCGAGCTCGCCGTAGCCCGAGTGCTCCATGCCGAGGTCGTACTGGTCGGTGTAGAAGTAGGGGATCTCGTCGTACTCGAGCCGCTCCCCCGCGAGCACGCGCCCGACGGCGCGCCCGCTCGCGTCGGCGTTCGCCCAGTGCTCGACGCGCAGCCGGTGCCCGAGCGTCGGGTTGAACACGTTCGCGACGTCGCCGGCGGCGTAGACCCCGTCCGCGCTCGTGCGGAACGCGGCATCCGTCACGATGCCGTCGTCGACGGTCAGGCCGGCGGATGTCGCGAGCCCGACGTTCGGCGTCGCCCCGATGCCGACGACGACGAGGTCGGCCGCGATCTCCTCGCCCGTCGAGAGCACGACGCCGCGCACGCGGCCGCGCTCGCCACGGATGGCCGACACCGCGACCTCGGTGCGCACGTCGACGCCGTGCTCGCGGTGCAGTCCGGAGAACATGCCCCCGAGCTCGCGCCCGACCGCGCCGACGAGCGGTGCCTCGCTGCGTCCGAGCACGGTGACGGCGTTCCCGTACCCGCGGGCGGCCGCGGCGACCTCGAGCCCGATCCAGCTGGAGCCGATGACGACCACGCGCCGGTCGCCCGCGCGGAGCGCGGTCCGCAGCCGCGTGGCATCCGGCAGCGAGCGCAGCAGGTGGATTCCTCGCAGCCCGGCACCGGGACCGTCGAAGCGTCGCGGCGATGCGCCCGTCGCGACCAGCAGCCGGTCCCAGGCGAGCTCGCCCGCATCGGTCGCGAGCGTGCGCCCACCGGGATCGAGCGCGGTCGCACGCACGCCGATGCGGAGCTCGACGTCGTGGTCGCGGTACCAGGCGGCATCCAGCGGGTAGATCGCGCCGGACGGTTCGTCGCCGGCGAGGTATCCCTTCGAGAGGGGCGGCCGTTCGTACGGGCGGCGCCGTTCCTCGGTCACCACCACGATCTCGTCGTCGACCCCGTGCTCGCGCATCGATTCGACCGCCCGCGCGGCCGTGAGGCCTCCGCCGACGACCACCACTCGTTCGCGTGCCATGTCGCGAGTCTTGCACGGCCGCCCGCGGGCGTCGAAAGCTCAGGGCATCCGCTCGAATCCCATTCGAGCAATTCCCAGCCAAGTTCCAGCCCACGCGCAGCAGAATCGTTGCATGAGCGACGGACCTCGCATCCTCATCGTCGACGACGAGCCCAACATCCGCGACCTGCTGACGACGAGCCTCAGGTTCGCGGGCTTCGCGGTGCGCGCGGTGGCCAACGGCGCGCAGACCATCTCGGCCGTGCTCGAGGAGGAGCCCGACCTGATCATCCTCGACGTCATGCTGCCCGACATGAACGGCTTCGGCGTCACCAAGCGACTGCGGTCGGCCGGGTACACGGCGCCGATCCTCTTCCTCACCGCGAAGGACGACACGGAGGACAAGATCACGGGCCTCACGGTCGGCGGCGACGACTACGTCACGAAGCCGTTCAGCCTCGACGAGATCGTCGCGCGCATCCGCGCCATCCTGCGCCGCACGATGCACGCCGAGGAGGATGCGGTGATCCGCACCGGCGAGCTCACGATGGACCAGGACACGCACGAGGTGCTCGTCGGCGATACGCCGGTCGAGCTCTCCCCCACCGAGTTCAAGCTGCTTCGCTACCTCATGCTGAACCCGAATCGCGTGCTGTCGAAGGCCCAGATCCTCGACCACGTGTGGGAGTACGACTTCAACGGCGACGCCGGCATCGTCGAGAGCTACATCTCGTACCTGCGACGCAAGCTCGACCAGCACTCCTCCGAGCCGCTCATCCAGACCAAGCGCGGCTTCGGGTACATGCTGAAGTCGAAGTCCTAGTACAGGCCCGGTACAGGGAGGATCCGTAGACTCGGCCCGCCATGCACCAGACCCTCGCCGACCGTTGGAGCCGGATCTCGCTCCGGACCAAGATCACGGGCGTCACCGTGCTCATGCTGACGCTCGGCCTCCTGGTCTCGGGCATCGGCACGGCGGCGATGCTGCGGTCGTACGTCGAGTCGCAGCTCGAGACCAAGCTCGAGTCGATCGCGTCGAGCAAGATCTCCGAGTACCTCACGCGCGGCGACGGCGGGTCGTCGGGGTCGGAGGGCGGAGCGTTCGACTTCAACGCCTCGGATGACGTCTTCGTCGCGATCTACGATGCGAACTCGGGCACGTTCCTCGCGCACAACTGGGGCACGCGCGACCCGGGCGTGTTCCCGCTCATCCCCAAGCGGCTGACGCAGGCCGATGTCTACTCGCAGAACGCCGGCGGCGGCTACCGCGTCTTCTCGCTCCCCGACGCCAACGGCGACCTCACGTTCCGCGGCGTGTACGCGGTCATGTACGCGGACGACCAGGGCAACCTCGCACCGATCCTCATCGCGATCTCGTCGCAGGACACCGAGCGGCTGCTCGCCGCGTACCTCACGATCTTCCTCGGCTTCGGCATCGGCGTCGTGCTCGTCGGCGCGCTCCTGACGCGGATGCTCGTCACGACGACGTTCACGCCGCTGCGCGAGGTGGAGGCGACGGCCGCCGCCATCGCCGACGGCGACTTCGGCCAGCGTCTCGGAGGGGCGACGCCGAACACCGAGGTCGGGCGACTCAATCGCTCGCTCAACACGATGCTGAACCGCATCGACCGGGCGTTCCGGGATCGAGCGCGGACGATCGACCAGATGCGGCGCTTCGTGGGGGATGCCTCGCACGAGCTCCGCACGCCGCTGGTCTCCGTGCGCGGCTACGCCGAGCTGTACCGCATGGGCGCGTTGCAGAACCCGGAGGACGTGGCCCAGGCGATGGATCGCATCGAGAAGGAGGCCGTCAGGATGGGCGGCCTCGTCGAGGACCTCCTCGCGCTCGCGCGGCTGGACGAGGCGAAGCCGCTCGACCTGGCCGAGGTCGATCTCGTGCCGCTCGCGCGCGACGCCGCGCTCGACACCATGGCCGCGAATCCCGGACGCACCGTGACCGTGATCGCGCCCGAGGCGATCGAGACCGGTTCGACCGAGGTCGTGTCGGCCGACGTCGAGGTCGACCTGGACTCGGCGTCGACGCGATCGTCCGGTCCCATGGCGTTCGCCGGAGCCACGCTCGCCCGGCTGCGCGGCCGGAGGGCGAACGAGCAGGGCGACGAGGACGGCGCCTCGGCCCGCCCGGGTCGTCGTGGCGGTCGTGCCGCGACGACGGCGCGATCTGGCCGCGGCGGATCGGC
>NZ_SDPL01000242.1 GCF_004135055.1 Agromyces binzhouensis
CGCGAGCCGGCTCGCGACGGCGAGCGCGTCGGCGCCGGCGGCGTTGGCCGTGTAGCCGACGAGGATGCCCGACGCGGTCATGCCCGGGCCTCGATCGCCTCGAGCGCCTGCGCGGCGACGAGGCGCCCCATGCGGATGGCGCCGTCGACGTGCTGGTACCCCTTGCCCGCCATGTCGGAGCAGGCGAAGCGGATCGGACCGACCGGCGTGCGCAGGTCGGCGCCGTAGCGCGCGAGGCCGCCCATGTCGAAGCTCGCGGCGTACGCCCCGCGCGTCCACTCCTCCGAGCCCCAGTCGGACTCGTAGTAGACGACCGGGTGCTTGGCCTGCTCGCCGTAGTAGTGCGAGAGCGACTCGAGGATGCGCTCCTTGCGCTCCTCCGCGCTCAGCCGGAACACCTCGTCGGCGGCCTCGTCGGACACGAAGCCGACGAGCGTGCCGCGGGTGTCGCCGTGGTTGGTGTTGTCGTAGGCCTCGTGCGAGAGCTCGTACGGGCTGAACGCCGTGCCCGACAGGCCCTGCTCCCGCCAGAACGGCGTCTCGTAGACGGCGTGCACCTTGATCACGAAGCCCATCGAGACGTGCTGGTGCATCTGGTGCTGGAGGCGCGGCAGCGGCGGCTCGTACGAGATGCGGTCGTACAGGATCGGCGCGAGCGCGAGCACGACCTGCGAGGCGTGCACCTCGAGCGAGTCGCTGATCACCGTGACGCCGGCCTCGGGCGCCTCCGGGTTCCATCGGACGGTGCGCACCGGCTGCCCGAGCTTCACGGCGTCGCCGAGGCGCTCGGCGAGGAGCAGCGGCACCTGCTGGAGGCCGCCGACGACGCGCTTGTCGAGGATGAAGTCGGCGTCGACGAGGTTCGAGAACGAGCCCGCGGAGGCCGCCATCAGCAGCGCCTGCAGCGCCGAGAACGCGTGGGTCGGCTTGGTGAGCATCGCGCCGGCGATGAACATGCCGATGTTGAGCTTGGCCTCCTCGTCGTCGGTCTGCGTCCCGAGCCACTCGGCGAACGAGATCTCGTCGAGCTCCTTCGCGCGGGGGTGCGCCCACGGCTGCTCGGGATCGATCTCGGCGACGAGCTGGTCGAGCTTCTCGATGAGGCCGACGATCTCGCCCTCGGTGCGCGCGGGCACCGGGAAGATCTCGCCCTCGAAGAGACGCCGCTCGCCGTCCTCGGCGATGTAGACGTTCCGTCCCTCGCGGTAGCGCTCGTACGTCTCGAGGCCGAGCTCGTCGAGGGTCTCGATGAGCGCGTCCTGGTCGGGCGAGACCCACTGGCCGCCGATCTCGAGCATGGCGCCGTCGACGTCGCCGGTCCAGAGCCGGCCGCCGACGCGGTCGCGCGCCTCGAGCACGACGACGTCGCGCCCGGCCTTCACGAGCTCGGTCGCGGCGGTGAGGCCGGCGGCGCCTGCGCCGACGATGACGACGTCGGTGTCGATGCGTTCCATGGTGGAGGTGCTTTCTGTGCGTGGTGCTGCGGCGCTCCGGAGCGGAGCGGAGAGGGTGGGACGGATGCCGCGGCGCGCGGCGGACGTGCGGCGCGGGCCGCGGCATCCGTCGCCGGCGGTCAGGCCGGGATCAGGGTGTACTTCGTGTCGAGGAACTCGTGGATGCCCTCGAAGCCGCCCTCGCGGCCGATGCCCGACTGCTTGACGCCACCGAAGGGCGCTGCCGCGTTCGAGACGAGGCCCGTGTTCAGGCCCATCATGCCGGTGTCGAGGCGGTCGATCATGCGGTGGCCGCGGGCGAGGTCCTGCGTGAACACGTACGAGATGAGGCCGTACTCGGTGGAGTTGGCCAGGCGAACGGCCTCGTCCTCGTCCGCGAACGTGGTGATGCCGAGCACCGGTCCGAAGATCTCCTCGCGGAGCAGGCGGGCGTCGTCCGACACGTCGCCCAGCACGGTCGGCGCGTAGAACGAGCCGGCGCCGTCGATCGCCGAGCCGCCGGCGAGGACGGTGGCGCCCTTCGAGACGGCGTCCGTCACGAGCTCGTGCGTCGACGCGACCGCGTCGTCGTCGATGAGCGGGCCGATGTGCACGCCGTCCTCGGTGCCGCGGCCGACGTTCATGCCGGAGACCCGCTCGGTGACGCGGCGCGCGAACTCGGCCGCGACCGACTCGTGCACGATGAAGCGATTGGCCGCCGTGCAGGCCTGGCCGATGTTGCGGAACTTCGCGACCATGGCGCCCTCGACCGCCTTGTCGAGGTCGGCGTCCTCGAACACGACGAACGGCGCGTTGCCGCCGAGCTCCATCGAGGTGCGGAGGATGCCCTGCGCCGACTGCTCGATGAGCTTGCGGCCGACCTCGGTCGAGCCGGTGAACGAGAGCTTGCGCAGGCGCGGGTCGGCGATGATCGGGCCCGAGACCTTCGACGAGCTGGTCGTCGTGACGACGTTGACGACGCCCTTCGGAAGCCCGACCTCCTCGAGCAGCTGCACGAACGCGATGGTCGTGAGCGGCGTGAGCGCGGCGGGCTTGACGACCACGGTGCAGCCCGCGGCGAGCGCCGGCGCGATCTTGCGGGTCGCCATCGCGAGCGGGAAGTTCCACGGCGTGATGAAGTACGACGGGCCGACGGGGCGCTGCGCGACCACGATCCGGCCGGTGCCCTCGGGGTTCCAGCCGTACCGGCCGGTGATGCGCACGGCCTCCTCGCTGAACCAGCGGAGGAACTCGCCGCCGTACTTGACCTCGCCACGCGCCTCGGCGAGCGGCTTGCCCATCTCGAGCGTCATGAGGAGGGCGAAGTCCTCGGCCCGCTCCATGAGCGTGTCGAAGGCGCGGCGGAGGATCTCGCCGCGCTCGCGCGGCGCGGTCGCGGCCCACGAGGCCTGCGCGGCCACGGCCGCGTCGAGCGCGCGGATGCCGTCGGCGGGCGAGGCGTCGGCGATGGTCTTGATCACGTCGCCGGTGGACGGGTCGCGGACCTCGAAGGTCCGGCCGTCCTCGGCCGCGATCCACTCGCCGCCGATGTAGAGGCCGTCGGCGACCTGGTCGAGGAGTGCGGATTCCTGCGTTGCAGTGGTCATGCTCGGAGTGTCCGTTCGTTCGGTGTGCGCTGGTGGCGCGCGATCACGGGTAGAGGCCGCGGAGGCGGTGCGCCTCGGCGACGCGCTCGACGGCGAGCGCCGTGGCGGCGGTGCGGAGCGAGAGGTCGCGGGCCTCGGCGTAGCCGAGGACGTGACGCCAGGCGTTCAGCATCCGCTCCTCAAGTCTGCTCTCGACCTCGTCGACCCGCCACCAGTACGCCTGGTTGGCCTGGACCCATTCGAAGTACGAGACGATGACACCGCCCGCGTTGGCGAGGATGTCGGGGACGACGACTGCGCCGCGTTCCCGGAGGATCGCGTCGGCGGCCGGGGTGGTCGGGCCGTTGGCGCCCTCGACGACGACGCTCGCGAGCACGTCGCGGGCGTTGCCCTCGTGCAGCACGCCCTCGACCGCGGCCGGGACGAGCAGGTCGACGTCCTGCGTGAGCACCGCGTCGCGGTCGAGTTCGTCGCCTCCGGCGAAGCCGACGACCGAGCCCGTCGCGCGCACGTGGTCGGAGAGCGCCTCGATGTCGAGGCCGGCGTCGCTGCGCACGGCGCCGTACTGGTCGCTCACGGCGGTGACCTTCACGCCCGCCTCGGAGAGGAAGCGGGCGGCATCCGCACCGACCTTGCCGAAGCCCTGCACGGCGGCCGAGGCGCGCGACGGCTCGATGCCCGCGTGCCGCAGTGCGGCGAGCGCGATGTGCGTCACGCCGCGGCTGGTCGCCGAGGCGCGGCCCAGCGAGCCGCCGAGCGAGATGGGCTTGCCGGTCACGATGCCGGGCACGGTGTACCCGGAGTTCACCGAGTAGGTGTCCATCATCCAGGCCATGGTGCGCTCGTCGGTGCCGATGTCGGGCGCGGGGATGTCGCGCTCCGGTCCGATGATCGGCAGGATCTCGCTCGTGTAGCGGCGCGTGACGCGCTCGAGCTCGCCGACCGAGTGGTCGCGCGGGTCGATCGCGACGCCGCCCTTCGCGCCGCCGTACGGCACGTCGAGCAGGGCGCACTTCCAGGTCATCCACATGGCGAGCGCGCGCACCTCGTCGAGGTTCACGTTCGGCGCGTAGCGGAGGCCGCCCTTGGCGGGGCCGCGGCTGAAGTTGTGCTGCACGCGGTAGCCGAGGTACACCTCGGTCTCACCGGTGTCGCGCCGCAGCGGCACCGCGACCGCCATCTCGCGGCGCGGGGTCGCGAGCATGCGGTGCAGGCCGTCGCCGTACCCGAGCAGGTCGATCGCCTCGGCCAGCTGGGCGCGGGCGTCGACGAGCGGGGTCGGCTCGGCGTCGGCGACCGCGAGCGCGGATGCCGCGGCGGTCGGGATCACGGGCGACGCCGTCGTCGCCGTCACGGGGTTCATGCGTTCCGCAGCCCTTCCGCGACGACCTCGAGGCCCTCGACGAGCAGGTCGTCCGAGATGGTGAGCGGCGGGAGGAAGCGGATGACGTTGCCGTAGGTGCCGCAGGTGAGCACGAGCACGCCGTTGGCGTGGGCGTGCGCGGCGACCTTGGCCGTGAGCGCCGCGTCGGGCGCGCCGGTGGCGGGGTCGACGAGCTCGACGGCGACCATGGCGCCGCGGCCGCGGACGTCGCCGATG
>NZ_SDPL01000243.1 GCF_004135055.1 Agromyces binzhouensis
GCGGAGGCGAGGTGCCCGCCGTCGATCGTCTGGCCGCGCGACGTGCGCGTCGCGCGCGCGAGCGGGAGGCGTTCGGTGCGGCGCGAGCCCGCGGCATCCGTGACCTCGACCTCGACCTCGACCTCGACGGACTCGACGTCGGGCGTCGCGCGGACGCCGAGCCGGAGCGGCTCGCCTGGGACGGGGTCGATCGGCCGGCGCTGCTCGGTGTCGATCGAGTACGGGTGGCCGGAGCCGAACGGGCGGTGGCGGATCATCGAGCGGACTCCTGGGGTGCGGGTGCGGATTCGGGTGCGCCGTCGAGGGCCACGGCGAGTCGGACGAGCATGGCGTGGCTCCAGAGCAGCGGGTCGGCGGACGGCCCCCAACGCGCGACCCACTCGTCGACCCGGGAGGGGTCGAGGAGGTGCCGTTCCACCTGCTCGGGCATCGACCCGTCCGCCCCCGCGGTCCCGGCCGCCCAGTCGAGCAGCTCGCGCGCACGGTCGGCGTCGCCGGCGCGCGCGTGGGCCAGGCCGAGGAAACAGGAGAGCAACGGCCACTGGCCGCCGCCGAAGTACGTGTCGCCGACGAAGCGGTGCACGCCGCCGTCGACCGTCAGGTCGCGCTCGATCGCGGCGATGGTGCCGGCACCGAGCTCGGATGCCGCGGGGACGACGTCCATGACCCCGACGATCGCCGCGAGGCTCGCGTCGACGGCCGTCGAGCCGACCCACTTCGAGAGGTGCCCCTCGGCGACGCCGCGCCGCACCATGAACCCCTCGACGTCCGCCGCCGCCGCAGCCGCGAGTGCGGCGCCGTCGTCGTCGAGGACGCCGAGCGACGCGGCCGCTCGCAGTCCGGCCGCGATGCAGCCGAGCGTGGACACGTGCACGTGCTCGGCGTGCTCCTCCCACCAGTCGAAGCACGGGCGCTGCCACGAGGACGCGAGGTAGTCGACCGTGAGCGCGATCGCCGGCGCCCAGCGCGCGGCGTCAGCGCCGTGCCGACGCGCATGCTCGGCGAGCGCCCAGAGCCAGGTCCCGTATCCGTCGAGCTGGAAGTCCCACCACTCGTCGTCGCCGGCCCGGCCGTCGAAGGTGAAGCGCGTGGGCAGCATCGCGGAATCCGCGAACGGCGCTCCGGTCCGGGCGGCGGCCGTGATCGCGCCGATGTCGTCGCGACGGGACTCGAGCACGCCGGCGCACCAGTCGAAGAACCGCTCGGCCGACTCGGCGCGGCCGTACGCGGACATGGCGTCGGCGATGAACGCGCCGTCACGGAACCAGCTGTACCCGGCGTACGCCGAGAACGTCGGGCTCGCGGGGTAGGCGCCGCCGGCGTCCTGGAGCGTGGCGATGAGGTCGGCGCTCGAGGCGACCAGCGCAGCGAGGTCGGCGCGGGCGGCGCCGGCGGTCGTGGGAAGGGTCATCGTGGGGCTGCCTCCGTGCGTGGTGGATGGGCGGGGCCGGGCGCGTGGGCGCCCGGCCCCGAGGCGGTGCGAGCGGTCAGCCGCCGATGGCGGCGTTGATGCGCTCCTCGGCGGAGTCGAGCGCCTCCTGCACGGTCTTCCGACCGGCCTGCGCCTCGACGAGCTCCTCGGTCATGATGTCCTGCATCTCCTGCTGGCCCGCGGCGACCACGGGAGGGAGCGCGACGTCCTCGAGCGAGTCGAAGACGGCCTGCCGGTTCTCGGGGTTCCCGAGCGTGAGGTAGCTGTCGAGCGCGGCCTCGTCGGAGGTCGCCGGGAGCTCCCATCCCGCATCCAGGCGGGTCTGGACCATGACGTCGCTCGAGGTGAGGTACTCGGCGAAGGCGGCAGCGGCCTCCTGGTGCTCCGATCCCGCAGAGACGCCGACCGCGTTCGAGAAGAGCGCACTCGCCTGCTGGGCGTTGCCCGGCTCGACCGCGATGTCCCAGCCGAAGGGCGCGTCGGCGAACGCGCCGAACATCCAGATGCCGGTGTGCAGCATCGCGAGCTTCCCGTCGAGGTAGAGGTTGGTGTCGAAGTCGGGCGTGCCCTGGCCGTCCTCGATGGTCGGCATGGTCGTGCCGCTCTTGCCGACGAGCCACTCGGCGGCCTCGACGCCCTCCGGCGTGTTGAACGCGACGGCCGTGCCGTCGGAGTCCAGGAACTCGCCGCCGTTCTGCGCGAGCACCTTGTAGTACTCGTAGAAGCTCACGGGCTGGTGGTCGCCCCACACGCCTGCGGCCTCGTCGGTGAGCTGCTCGGCCGCTGCCTGCTCGTCGGCCCAGGTCCAGTCCGCGGTCGGCGTCTCGACGCCCGCGGCCTCGAACAGGTCGCTGTTGTAGAAGAGCACGACGGTCGAGAAGGAGCTGGGGAGGGCGTACTGCGTGCCATCCGCCTGGTAGGCCTCGAGCACGCTCTGACGGTAGGCGGCCGGGTCCTCCGGATCGAGCTCGGCGAGGACGCCGTTCGCCTGGTACTGGGCGAAGTTCGCGTACTCGATGTCGAACACGTCGGCGACGGTGCCCGCGGCGAGGTCGGTCTGCAGCGCGGTGCCGTAGTCGGCGTACGGCAGCGTGGTGACCTCGACCGTCACGTCGGGGTTCTCCTCCTCGAACGCGTCGACGATGGCCTGGAGGTTCTCCTCGTTGCCGCCGTTCGAGATGAAGTTCGTGTAGGTGATGGTGACGGGCCCGTCGGCGTCGCCGGACGAGTCGCCGGCCGAGCAGCCGGTCAGGGCGAGTGCGGCGGCGGCGACGATGCCGACGCCGGCCAGTGCTGTGGTCCTCATGGTGCGTATCTCCTTCGATAGGGGTGAGGCGTGGATGGAGCGGATGGGTGTTCGGGACTCGGAGCGCGCGTCGCGGGCCTCACTTGATGCCGGTGTTCGCGACCCCCTGGATGACGTACTTCTGGGCGAAGAGGTAGATGGCGAGCATCGGGAGGATGCTCACGACGGAGCCGGCCATGACGATGTCCCACTGCGTCGTGTACTGGCCCTGCAGTCCGGCCAGGGCGACGGGCAGCGTCTGCAGCTCGGGCGAGCGCAGCACGACGAGGGGCCACAGGAAGCTGTTCCAGCTGCCCATGAACGCGAACACCGCGAGGGTCGCGAGCGCCGGCCTGATGTTGGGCAGGATCACCGTCCAGAAGATCCGGAAGTGGCCGGCGCCGTCGAGCGCCGCGGCCTCGTCGAGCTCGACGGGCACCTGGTTCATCGCCTGCCGGAGCAGGAACACCCCGAAGGCGGCCGCGAGCGTCGGCAGCAGGGCCCCCAGGTAGGTGTCGACGAGCCCCCAGGCGCGCAGCTCGGCGAACAGCGGCACGACGAGCACCTGCAGCGGGATCATCATCGTCGCGAGGTAGATGCCGAAGACGACCGTGCGCCCGCGGAACGGCAGGCGGCTGAACGCGTAGGCCGCGGTCGCGCTCGTGAAGAGCTGCGCGAGCGTCGTCACGGTGGCGAGCAGCAGGCTGTTGCCGACGACGCGGGCGAACGGCAGGTCGGCGAACAGCCGCTGGTACGCCTCGATGCTCGGGTCGTCCGGGACGATCGACGGGGTCGAGCCCAGGCCGCTGCCGGGGCTCAGCGAGGTCACGACCGTCCAGTAGAACGGGAAGAACATCGCCAGGGCGCCGAGCACCATCACGACGTGCAGCAGCACGCTCCGGGCGAGCGCCGCGCGCGCGGCGTCGGTGCGGTGACGGATGCCTCCGGCCCGTGCCGGCGTCGGTGCGAGGGTCGTCTCAGCCATAGTTCACCCACTTGCGCTGGCCGCGGATCTGGATGACCGTCACGGCGAGGATCACGACGAACAGGAGCCACGAGAGCGCCGACGCCTCGCCTGCCCTGCCGTATCGGAAGGTCAGGTCGTAGATCTGCTGGACGACCACCTGGGTCGCTCCGCCCGGGCCGCCGCCGGTCATCGCGTACACCTGGTCGAACACCTGGAACCCGTTGATGAGCGAGATGACGATCACGAAGAACGTGGCGGGTGAGAGCAGGGGCAGGGTCACCGAGAACAGGCGACGCCACCATCCGGCCCCGTCGACGCGCGCTGCGTCGAGCAGTTCGGGGTCGATGGCCTGCAGGCCCGCGAGCAGGATCACCATGACGAAGCCGAGGTCCTTCCACGCCGAGGCGAGGATGATCGAGGGCATCGCCCAGGCCGGGTCGGTCCACCACCCGGGTCCGTCGATGCCGAACCAGGCGAGCACGCTGTTCACGACGCCGTTCGACGGGTTGAGCAGCCACCGCCAGACGAGCGCGACGACGATCCAGCTCGTGATGACGGGGAGGAAGTACACGCCGCGGAGGATCGTGCGACCGCGCAGCGCCGCGTTCAGCGCGAGGGCGATCGCGAGCCCGCCCACGTAGACGAGCGGCAGGTAGCCGACGATGTAGTACAGCGTGTGGAGGAAGACGTCGGCCGTCTCGGGATCGGTGAGCAGGTCCGCGTAGTTCTCGAGCCCGACCCACTTCGCGGGTGCGAGCAGGTTCCACTCGGTGAGGCTGATCCAGGCGGCGGCGACCATCGGGCCGAGTACGAAGAGGAGGAGCGGCACCGCGCTCGGCAGCAGGAACGCGAGCACCGTGAGGGCGTACCGGACCCGTCGTGCGCGGCGGCCGGCGCCGCGCGGAGGAACGGCGCGCGATGCGGTCGGGCGGGCGTCGGCACCGACCTCCG
>NZ_SDPL01000244.1 GCF_004135055.1 Agromyces binzhouensis
GGCTCGGTCTCGCGGAGGCGGCTCGGACCCGCCGAGGCCGCGCCGCGCGCGCGTCAGGCGACGAGCGCGCGCATCCCGGCCTCCAGGCGGGCCACGGCATCGGAGGCCGCGACACGACGTTCCTCGAGCGAGCCCTCGGTCGCCGCCGCGTCGATGTACACCTTGAGCTTCGGCTCGGTGCCGCTCGGACGCACCATCACGCGAGCGCCGCCCTCGAACACGAGGCGGAGCACGTCCGCCGGCGGGTACCCGTCGATTCCGGCGGCGAGGTCGTCGATCCGATCGACTCGGATGCCGCCCACCTCGGTCGGCGGCTCGGCGCGCAGCCGGGCCATCACGTCGGCGATGCGCGACAGGTCGGTCACGCGGATCGACACCTGGGTCGAGTCGAAGCGCCCGAACCGCAGTGCGAACTCGTCGAGGTGGTCGGCGATCGTCCGCCCCTCGGCGGCGAGTCGCGCGGCGAGGGAGAGGAACGCGATCGCGGCCGAGATGCCGTCCTTGTCCCGGACGGTGCGGGGGTTCACGAGGTAGCCGAGGGCCTCCTCGAACCCGAAGACCAGCCCGGGTGCGCGCGAGATCCACTTGAACCCGGTGAGCGTCGCCCGGAAGTCGAGCCCGTGGGCGCGTGCCACCGCCTCGAGCCCGGGGGACGAGACGATCGAGCACGCGAGCGTGCCCGGGGAGCCCGAGGCATCCGCCCCACCCGCCGCCGCCTGCGATCCGGCGACCTGCTCGGCGACCTGCCAGCCGAGCAGGAGCCCGACCTCGTTGCCGGTCAGGCGGCGGTAGCCCTCGGGCTCGGCGTCGTCGGGGATCGCGACGGCGAGCCGGTCGGCGTCGGGGTCGTTCGCGATGACGAGGTCGGCGCCGGCCTCGCGCGCCGCCGCGAACGACAGGTCCATCGCGCCCGGTTCCTCGGGGTTCGGGAAGGCGACGGTCGGGAAGCGGCCGTCGGGCTCGATCTGCTCGGCGACGAGATCCGGTGCCTCGAAGCCCGCGGCCTCGAGGACGCGACGCATCGTCTCCCATCCGACTCCGTGCATGGCCGTGTAGACGACGCGGGGCTGTGCGGCCGGAGCCGTCGCGATGGCCGCCGTCGCGGCGACGTACGCGTCGACGACGGACTCGCCGGCGGTCTCGAACGCGCCGCGCGGGAGCTCGGTGACCGGGGTCGTCGCGGCGACCCGATCGATCTGGCCGGCGATCTCGGCATCCGCCGGGGCCACGATCTGCGACCCCTCGTCGGCGCCGCCGAGGTAGACCTTCATGCCGTTGTCGTTCGGCGGGTTGTGCGAGGCCGTGATCATGACGCCCGCACTCGTGTCGAGGTGCCGCACGGCGAAGGCCAGCACGGGCGTGGGCAGGAGCCTGGGGAGGAGGATGGCGCGCACGCCCGCGCCCGCCATCACCTCGGCGACATCGCGCGCGAACGCCTCGGAGTTCCGGCGCCCGTCGTAGCCGACCACCACGCTCGGGGGCGCGGCATCCGTCGCCTGCTCGAGCAGGAACCCGGCGAGGCCGGCTGCTCCCTGCGAGACGAGCACCCGGTTCATGCGGTTCGGGCCGGCGGCGATCTCGCCCCGCAGGCCGGCGGTGCCGAAGGCGAGCCGCGAGTCGAAGCGGTCGGCGAGGTCGGCGGATGCCTCGGCATCCCCGTCGCGCACGCGCGCCACGATCGCGGCGAGCTCCTCGCGCGTCTCGGCGTCGGGGTCCTGGGCGATCCACGCCTCGGCGCGGGCGATGCGGTCGGCGTCGGTGAGGTGCGGCATCCGTTGCCTTCTCTCTCGAATGCGGCGGGCGGCGGCCCGCCGCGCGTGGCGTTCCGGGTGGTCGTGTGGGTCGCGGCCTAGATCGCCGCGACGACCTTCGCGAGCAGGTCGGAGATCTTCGTCTCGGCCGTGCGGCCGGCCTCGATGACCTCCTCGTGGCTGAGCGGCGTGGTCTGGATGCCCGCCGCCAGGTTGGTGATGAGCGACATGCCGAGGACCTCCATGCCGGCCTGGCGCGCCGCGATGGCCTCGAGCGCCGTCGACATCCCGACGATGTGCCCGCCGATGGCCTTGGCCATCTGCACCTCGGCCGGCGTCTCGTAGTGGGGGCCGCGGAACTGCACGTACACGCCCTCGTCGAGCGACGGGTCGATGCCCTTCGCGATGCCGCGCAGGCGCGCGGAGTACAGGTCGGTGAGGTCGACGAACGTCGCGCCTTCGAGCGGCGAGTCGGCCGTGAGGTTGATGTGGTCGCTGATCAGCACGGGGCTGCCCGGGGTCCAGTGCTCCTTGATGCCGCCGGCGCCGTTGGTGAGGATCATCGTCGTCGCGCCCGTGGCCGCGGCGGTGCGGACCGAGTGGACGACCCGACGCACGCCGTGGCCCTCGTAGTAGTGGGTGCGCGCGCCGATCACGAGCGCTCGCCGGCCGTCGGGCAGCGCGACCGAGCGGAGCGTCCCGACGTGGCCCTCGAGGGCGGGCTTCGAGAACCCCGGGACCTCGTCCGCGGCGATCGTGTGCGTGGTCTCGCCGATGAGCTCGGCGGCGGCGCCCCAACCCGAGCCGAGCGTGAGCGCGACGTCGTGGCGCTCGACACCCGTGAGCTCCGCGATGCGAGCGGCCGCGTCGCGTGCGACGGCGAACGGATCGGCGGCGGGGTCGTCGAGGGGATTCTGCTGCTGCATCCCCTCATCGTACGCAAGGGGCGGATGCCGCGGCACGGCGTGCGCGCGCCCGTGCTCGTCTGCGCGCGCCATCCGCTCGCCCGCCCGCGTTCGCGCGCGCGCCTGCGCGTGCGTGAGAATGGGGGGATGCACACCACCTTCGAGCGCACCCAGAGGATCGCCGTACTCGGGGGTGGGCCGGGCGGGTACGAGGCCGCCCTCGCCGCCGCGCAGCTCGGGGCGGAGGTCACGCTCGTCGAGCGCGCCGGCGTCGGCGGCTCGGCCGTGCTCACCGACGTGGTCCCGTCGAAGTCGCTCATCGCCACCGCGGAGGCCTCGAACGCCGTCAAGGAGGCCGCCGACCTCGGCGTGCAGTTCTTCGCCCGCGGCGGCGACGCGAAGGCGGTGAAGCCGGACGTCGCGATCAACCTCCAGGCCGTCAACAAGCGGCTCCTCGGCCTCGCTGCGCAGCAGTCGGAGGACATGCGCACGAACCTGATCGACGCGGGCGTGCGGCTCGTGCAGGGCGAGGGCCGGCTCGACGGACCGAACGCCCTCATCGTCGCGACCGCGAAGGGCGGCACCGACTTCGACCGCATCGACGCCGACACGCTCGTCATCTCCACCGGCGCCACGCCGCGCGTGCTGCCCTCGGCCGTGCCCGACGGCGAGCGCATCCTGACGTGGACGGAGCTCTACGCCCTGAAGCAGGTGCCCGAGCACCTCATCGTCGTCGGCTCCGGCGTCACCGGGGCCGAGTTCGCGTCGGCCTACCGTGCGCTCGGCGCGAAGGTCACGCTCATCTCCAGCCGCGAGCACGTGCTCCCCGGCGAGGACGCCGACGCGGCCGCCGTCATCGAGAAGGTGTTCAAGCGCAACGGCATGAAGGTCCTCTCGAAGTCGCGCGCCGACTCGGTCGTGGTCGACGGTGACGGCGTGCTCGCGACGCTCTCCGACGGCCGCGAGGTGCGCGGCTCGCACTGCCTCATGGCGGTCGGCTCGGTCCCGAACACGGCCGACCTGGGCCTCGAGGAGGCCGGCGTGCAGCTGGCCGAGTCGGGTCACATCCGCGTCAACCGCGTCGCGCGCACGTCGATGCCGAACATCTACGCCGCGGGCGACTGCACGACGTTCCTGCCGCTGGCGTCCGTCGCCTCGATGCAGGGTCGCACGGCCGTGTTCCACGCGATGGGCGACATCGTGAACCCGCCGGAGAACCGCAACATCACCTCGAACATCTTCACCCAGCCCGAGATCGCGACCGTCGGCTGGACCGAGAAGGAGATCGACGAGGGCGTCGTGCCGGGCATCGTCTACAAGCTCCCGCTCGCGTCGAACCCGCGCGCCAAGATGATGGGCATCCGCGACGGGTTCGTGAAGCTGTTCGCCTCGGCGGGCTCGGGCGCCATCATCGGCGGCGTCATCGTCGCGCCCAAGGCGTCCGAGTTGATCTTCCCGCTCGCGCTGGCCGTCGAGCACCGGCTCACCGTCGACCAGTTCGCCGAGGCGTTCCCGGTCTACCCGTCGCTCACGGGCTCGCTGACCGACGCCGCGCGCGCGCTGCACGTCGTGCGCTGACCCGCCGGCCGCGGTCCGAGCGATTCCCGGGCCGAGGCGCCGGGTCGTGCGGCGGCGCGCCGGAGCGATGCTCCCGGGACCGCTCGACTACGCGTCGGCGATCGAGAGGAGCAGGTGCCCGCTCGATACGGTCGCGCCGGGCTCGGCGTTCACGAGGCCCACGACCCCGTCCTTGTGGGCGACGATGGGCTGCTCCATCTTCATGGCCTCGAGCACGAGCACGAGGTCGCCCTTGACGACCTTGTCGCCCGCGGCGACGGCGACCTTGACGACGGTGGCCTGCATCGGCGCCGTCACGGCGTCGCCGGTGGAGGTGTCGACGGCGTGGTGCGCGGCGCGGCGGCGCGGTGCGGGACCGCGCGAGCCGTTCGTCGACGGCGCGCC
>NZ_SDPL01000245.1 GCF_004135055.1 Agromyces binzhouensis
GGCGGCATCCTGATCGACTCGATGCTCGGGGGCGGGCGGCGCGGCGGAGGATTCGGCGGGGGCTTCCCCGGGGGATCCGGCGGTCGCCGCGCGTCAGGCGGGTTCGGCGGCGGCCGACGCGCTCCGGGCAGCTTCGGCGGATCCGCGACACGCTCGAGGCGCGGGAGCGGAGGCCGCTTCTGACGCCGCCCACCGACCAGCACGACCCCGTTCGATCACCACACGGAAGGACACCATGATGGCCAAGCAGTCCATCTTCGGACGCATCTCGCAGCTGCTGCGAGCCAACATCAACGCGCTCATCGACCAGGCCGAGGACCCCGAGGTCATGCTCGACCAGATGGTGCGCGACTTCACGAACTCGATCGCCGATGCCGAGGCCGCGATCGCCGAGACGATCGGCAACCTGCGGCTGCTCGAGGACGACCACCGCGAGGACGTCGAGGCGGCCCGCGAGTGGGGCGACAAGGCGCTGGCCGCGAGCCGCAAGGCCGACGAGCTGCGGACCGCGGGCGACACGGTCGACGCGGACAAGTTCGACAACCTCGCCAAGGTCGCCCTCAGCCGCCAGATCTCCTCCGAGAACGAGGCTCGGGCCGCGGAGCCGCAGATCGCGGCCCAGACCGAGGTCGTCGAGAAGCTGAAGGCCGGACTGAACGGCATGAAGCAGAAGCTCGTCGAGCTCCAAAACAAGCGCGCGCAGCTGATCGCGCGCGCGAAGACCGCGGCCGCGCAGCAGCAGGTGCACGCAGCCGTGAAGTCGATCGACATCCTCGACCCCACCAGCGAGATCGGGCGCTTCGAGGACAAGGTGCGTCGCGAGGAGGCGAAGGCGCGCGGCCAGGCCGAACTGGCGGCGTCGAGCCTCGACGCCCAGTTCAACGAGCTCGACGACCTCGGCGAGCTCACCGAGGTCGAGGCCCGGCTCGCCATGCTGAAGTCCGGTGGCGCGCAGGGGCAGATCTCCGGCTCCTGACCCGTGCGGATGTCGCGGGGGCGCCGCACGGGCGGCCCCCGCGGCATCCGCATCCCTGCCGGCCGCGACGACTGCCCACCAGGTTCGAGCCCTCCGGCCACGAGGAGGTGCGGAGCATGACTCCCGACGACGCGGCGCGCGTGCTCGGCGTCGACCGCGACGCCGACCAGCCGGCGCTCGATCGGGCGTACCGACGCCTCGCGCGCGAGCTGCACCCCGATCGCTTCGTCGGGGCGCCGGAGTCCGAGGTCCGCGCGGCGAGCGCTCGCTTCATCGAGGTCGGTCGGGCGTACCGCCTGCTCTCCGAGGCGAGGACCGCCGGCGGCGTCGACCGTGCCGCCGGGCCGATCGTCGCCGAGGCCCGATCGCCGGGCGCCCCCCGCACCGTGCCCCTGGGGCCGTTCAGCGCGCGACTGTTCGCGACGTGGGTCGCCCTCCTCCTGCTCGGCGCGCTCCTGTCGACGTCGACGGATCCGATCTTCACCCCCCTCGACCTCTGGGGGCGGCTCGCGCTGCTCGTCGCCGCGGCGATCGCGACCGGGCTCACCCGGCGGAGGTGGGCGTGGCGGGCGACGCTGGTGCTCCTCGGGCTCAGCGGGCTCGCGGTGATCGCGTCGACGACCGTCGCGTCGCTCCTCGGGCTCGGCCTCATGGCGGTCGCCGCCGTGGGCATCGCCGTCCAGGCGGGGCTCGTGCGCTTCCCGGACCAGGGCTGACGACGAGCACCGGCGACGCTCGCGCCGGGTTGCCGCGAGGAACATACTGGGAACCATGCCGGCCGCCTTCGTCGTCGTCCCCGAATGGCAGGGTTCCGTCTCCGCGCGTGCGATGAGCCACGCGGACGGGGCGCACGCCATCAGCGGGGACCTCCCCTCCGCCGCCACCGTCCTCGTGGACGTCCCCGTCGAGGCGGGCGACTCGCTCGGCACCGGCGTGCACCGCTACAGCGCACTGCGGAGGGTCGGCGACCGCACGCGCGAGGCGATGCAGGGACTGGCGGGGACGCGGATCGCGATCGGCGGCGACTGCGGGATCGCGCTGGCCTCCGTGGCGACCGCGGCGGCGGGCGACGGCGACTCGCTCGCCGTGCTCTGGCTCGACGCCCACCCCGACCTCAACTCCCCCGACACGAGCCCGTCCGGCGCGTTCAACGGCATGGTGCTCCGGGCCATCGCGGGAGACGGCGCCGAGGGGCTGGCGCTACGCGACGGCGAGCGCGTCGACCCGTCGAGGCTGGTCCTCGGCGGCGTGCGCGCGCTCGACGAGGGCGAGGAGGCGTTCATCGACGAGCACGGGATCGCGATGGTCGACGTCGACCGCTTCCGGGAGCCGATGGCGATCGTCGAGACGATCCTCGCGACGGGGGCCTCGCGGGTGTACATCCACGTCGACCTCGACGTGCTCGATCCGTCCGCGATCGCCGGCCTGTCCTACCCGCTCCCGTTCGGCGCCGACCCCGACGACCTGGTGTCGCTCGTGCGCGCCGTCGTCGCCGACGTCCCGCTCGCCGGCGCCTCGATCGCCGGCTTCGCACCGGCGTCGCCCGAGGCGGCGCTCGACGACCTGCCCACGATCCTCCGCCTCATCGGCGCCCTCGCCTCCGGAGCGCGCTGAGCCGACGGCCACGGGCCCCGCGGCGCGGGGCCGGTCGGAACGCGCCGTTCCCCTCGCGGCATCCGCTCCCTAGGCTGTCGTGGGGGCCGGACGCGATCCGGCGGGAAGGGGGCCCGAATGGCCAGGGAGTTCGACCTCATCGTGCTCGGCGCGGGGGCGGTCGGCGAGAACGTGGCCGACCGGGCTCGCGCCGCGGGACTCGAGGTCGCCGTCGTCGAGCACCAACTGGTCGGGGGCGAGTGCACCTTCTGGGCGTGCGTGCCCTCGAAGACGCTGCTGCGCAGCGGGCTCGCGCTGCGTGCCGCACAGCGCGTGCCGGGTGCCGCCGAGGCCGTGACGGGGACCCTCGACGCCGACGCCACGTTCCGGCGTCGCGACTACTGGACGTCCGACTGGCGCGATGCCGGCGGCGTGCACTGGCTGACCGGCATCGGCGCAGTGCTCGTGCGCGGTCACGGGCGCCTCGCCGGCGAGCGACGGGTCCTCGTGACGCCCACGGACGGCGGCCCCGAGGAGGAGCTCCTCGCGCGGCACGCGGTGGCGATCTGCACGGGCTCGGATCCGGTGGTCCCGGACATCCCCGGACTCGCCGAAGCCGGACCCTGGGTGAGCCGCGACGCGACGAGTTCGCATCGGGTGCCCGGGCGCCTCGCGATCATCGGCGGCGGTGTCGTCGCCGTCGAGATGGCGACCGCCTACGCGGGCCTCGGCTCCAAGGTGACGATGCTGGTCCGGCATGGGCTGCTGGGCTCGCTCGAGCCGTTCGCCGCGGAGGCGGTCGGCGAGGGCCTCGCGGACCTCGGCGTCGAGGTCCGCTTCGGGGCCAGCGCGCGCCGCGTCGAACGGAACGCGTCGAACGAGGTCGTGCTCGAGCTCGACGACGGCTCGACGCTGACCGCCGACGAGGTGCTCGTCGCGACCGGGCGGCGCCCCCGCACCGCAGGGATCGGGCTCGAGACCGCGGGCCTCCGGCCGGGTTCGCCGATCGAGGTGGACGACACGCTGGCGGCCACCGCGGTTCCCGCCGTCGACGGGTCGCCGTGGCTGTACGCGGCGGGCGACGTGGTGGGTCGAGCCGAGTTCACCCACCAGGGCAAGTACCAGGCGCGCGCCGCGGGCGACGTCATCGGGGCTCGAGCGCTCGGGCGCCCCGTGGACGCGGGCCGCTACGGCGTGCACGCGGCGACGGCCGACCACACGGCCGTGCCGAGCGTCGTGTTCTCGGACCCCGAGGTCGGCAGCGTGGGACTCACGAGCGCCCAGGCTGCGGATCGGGGCCTGTCGGTGCGCACGCCCGAGGTTCCGTTCTCGAGCGTGAGCGGCGCGGGCATCCTCGCCGACGACTATCGCGGACGGGCGCGCCTCGTGATCGACGCCGACCGGGACGTCGTGGTCGGCGCCACGTTCGTCGGGCAGGGCGTCTCCGAGCTCGTCCAGCAGGCGACGATCGCCATCGTCGGCGAAGTCCCGGTGTCGCGCCTGTGGCACGCGGTCCCGGCCTTCCCGACGCTGAGCGAGGTGTGGTTGCGGCTGCTCGAGGCCGACGGCCGGCCCGAGGTCGTCGAGTGAGCCGGACGGTGCGGGTGCGGCTCACGGACTCCCCGATCAGCAGCGCGGGCTACTGGTGGGCCACGGCGGTGGGGTTCACGTGGGGCTTCCTGTGGAGCCGTGGGCGCGTCGAGGTGCGCCGGGGACTCGTCGTGTTCCGCGGGATGCCGCGCTGGACGTTCGGTCGCGGCGGCTCCTGCGTGGGAGGCTGCTACCTGACCGACCGGAACGACTCCGACGCCGTGCTCGGCCACGAGGCGGTCCACCGGGAGCAGTGGCGCACGTACGGCCTGCTCTTCCCGATCCTGTACTGGATGTCGGGGCGGAACCCGCTGACGAACCGGTTCGAGATCGAGGCGGGGCTCGAGGCGGGCGGCTACCTCCCTCGGCGACGCACGCGGTCCGGCGACCGCCGTCGCGAGGCCGCGGACGCGCGGCGACCGGCCTGAGCCGGAGACCCGACGGGCCGG
>NZ_SDPL01000246.1 GCF_004135055.1 Agromyces binzhouensis
ACGGCTCCGCGGGGGAGACGTTCCGCGAGCCCGAGGTGCGCTCGAGCGCCCGCGGGCGACTCGACCTCGAGCTCGCCGCCGCGGTGACGACCGCGACGATCGACGGGCGCCGGGTGCGCGTCCTCGGGTACGAGGGCGGCATGCCCGGACCCACGCTGCGGGTCCGCGCCGGCGACCGGATCTCGCTGCGGTTCCGGAACGGGCTCGGCGCGACGACCAACCTGCACACCCACGGCCTCGAGGTCTCGCCCGAGGGGAACTCGGACAACGTCTTCGTGATGATCCCGCCCAGCGGGACCTTCGACTACGCGTACGAGCTCGGCGAGGACCATCCGCCCGGGGTCTTCTGGTACCACCCGCACCACCACGGCACGACCGCCGAACAGCTGTTCGCGGGCCTGTACGGCGCGATCATCGTCGAGGAACCGGATCCGCCCGCGGTCGACCGCGAGCGGGTGCTCGTGATCGCCGACATCTCGTTCGACGCGAACGGCGACGTCACCACCGCGACGAGGTTCGAGCGGATGCTGGGCCGCGAGGGCGACCTCGTGCTCGTGAACGGCCTGCTCCTCCCGACGATGGCCGCGGCAGCGGGGGAGCGGGAACGGTGGCGGATCGTGAACGCCTGCACGTCGCGGTACCTGCGCCTGCGCCTCGACGGGCAGCGGATGCGGCTGCTCGGCATCGACGCGGGCCGCTTCCCCGAGCCGCGCGACGTCGACGAGATCGTCCTGCTCCCCGGCAACCGCGCCGACGTCCTCGTCGATGCGGCGGCGGGCGAGGCCGTGCTGCAGACCCTGCCGTTCGATCGCGGGAGCATGGGAGCGATGGGTGCACCGCGGAGTACGACGACCGGCGCCGACCTGGCGCGGTTCGTCGTGCAGGGGGATGCCGCGGCATCCGTCGCACCCCTGCCGGCGGCGTCCGCCGCCCCTCGCGACCTCCGCGACGAGGAGGTCACCGGGCGCCGGACCCTCACGCTCGCGATGGGCGGCATGGGCGGCGGCATGGGCCAGGGCATGGGGTTCACGATCGACGGTCGGACGTTCGCGGAGGGGCGGACGGACCTCGAACCGCCCGCCGGGGCGATCGAGGAGTGGACGATCGAGAACACCAGCACCATGGACCATCCGTTCCACCTGCACGTCTGGCCGATGCAGCTGGTCGAGGTCGACGGGGCGAGGGTGGCCGGGGTGGACCGACGCGACGTCGTGCCGGTGCCCGCAGGTGGCCGCGTCGTCGTGCGCATCGCGTTCGAGGGCATCACGGGGCGCACGGTGTACCACTGCCACATCCTCGACCACGAGGACCTCGGCATGATGGGCACGATCCGCGTCGCCTGAGGCCCGGGCGACCGCCGGGGCCGCGGGTGCGACACGCAGGACCGGGACCAATGGCCGCCGGTGCGGGCGGCGCGCGAGTACCGTGTCACTCGTCAGCGCAGCCGTCGAAAGGAACGCCCCGTGGATCTGTGGCAGTGGTTCTGGTTCTTCTTCTGGATCTTCGCGTACGTCGCCTACCTGATGGTGCTCATCTACATCGTGATCGACATCTTCCGCGACCAGTCGCTGAACGGGTGGCTGAAGGCGGTCTGGATCGTCTTCCTCGTGTTCCTGCCGTGGCTCACCGGCCTCGTGTACCTCATCGCCCGCGGCCGCGGCATGGCGGAGCGCTCGGCGCGGAAGCAGGTCGAGTACGAGACGCACACCGCCGAGGAGTACCGCCAGATCTCCTTCGCGAGCCCGTCAGAGGAGATCGCGAAGGCGCAGGCGCTTCGCGACCAGGGCGTCATCAGCGACGGCGAGTTCGAGGCGATCAAGGCGAAGGCGCTGGGGTCGAAGTTCTGAGCAGCGGGTCGATCGACGCGCGGCACCGTGCGCGGTACCGCGAGATCGCGACGGTACTGCGCCGGCACAGCTTCGGCTTCCTCGCCGGGCTGGTCGGCGCGGGTCGCCGCACTCCCTTCCGGCGCGCGTCTCCGGACGCCGCCCCCGACGGCATCGTCGGGCCGCCGGAGCACCTGAGACTCGCCCTCGAGGAGCTCGGACCGACGTTCATCAAGTTCGGGCAGCTGCTCTCGACGCGCTCGGACCTCGTGCCGCCCGCCTACGCCGACGAGCTCGCGAAGCTGCAGGACGCCGCTCCGCCGGTCCCGGTCGAGCAGGTGCGGGCCGTGATCCGGAGCGAGCTCGGAGCGGACGCCGACGAGATGTTCGCGTCGTTCGAGGATCAACCGCTGGCATCCGCCTCGATCGGGCAGGCGCACGCGGCGGTGCTCGACGACGGCACGGAGGTCGTGGTGAAGGTCCGCCGCCCCGGCGCCGTCGCGCAGGTGCAGCAGGACCTCGAGATCATGCGCAACCTCGCCGACCGGGCGAGCCGGACGTGGAGCCTCGCGCGCGACCATGATGCGCGCGGGCTCGCGGAGGAGTTCGCGCAGACCCTGCTGGCCGAACTCGACTACCTGCAGGAGGGGCGGAACGCCGAGCGCTTCGCCGAGGACTTCGAGTTCGAGACGGATGTCGCGATCCCGCGCGTCTTCTGGGACTACACGACCTCGCGGGTCCTGACCCTCGAGCGCATGACGGGACTCAACGTCGGGGATGCGGCCGCGCTCGACGCGGCGGGCGTCGACCGCAAGCGGGTGGCCCGTCGCGGCGCGGAGATCGTCCTCAAGATGACGTTCGAGGACCGCTTCTTCCACGCCGACCCGCACCCCGGCAACCTGTTCGTCCAGCCCGACGGCACGATCGCGCTCATCGACTTCGGCATGGTCGGCGAGATCGACGAGTCGCTGCGCGACCAGTTGGGCGCGCTCTTCGTGGCGCTGGTGCGCGGCGACCCCGGCCGGCTCGCCTCGGCGCTCATCGACCTGTCGCCGACCTCCGCCGGCGCGGATCGCGAACTGCTGCAGGACGACCTCGCCGACTTCCTCTCGCGGTACCGGCTCGACTCGCTCCGCGAGACCCCGTTCGCCCGCATGATCGCCGAGCTGTTCGGCATCCTGCGCCGGCATCGACTGCGGCTGCCGCGGGAGATGGCACTCCTGTTCAAGGCGCTCCTCGTCATCGAGGGCCTCGCACTCCGGCTCGATCCGGAGTTCCGGCTCGGCGACACGCTGCGCCCGTACGCGCAGCGACTGGCGCGCGAACGGCTGAGCGCCACCGTGCTCGCGAAGCGCATCGCGCGGGCGACCGCCGACCTCGGCGAACTCGCACTCGACATGCCGGGGGCCCTGCGCCGACTGCTCGAGCACGCCGACGAGGGCGGGATCCAGGTCCACCTGCGGGCCGCCGAGCTCGAGCCGCTGGTGGGCCGGGCCGAGCGCATCGGCAACCGCCTCGTCGCCGGGATGATCAGCGCCGCGTTCATCACCGGCGTCGGCAGCCTCGTCGCGAGCGAGCGGAGGTGGCGTTCGTGGGAGGGCGTCATGCTGGGTACGGGGCTCGGCGTGATCGGGTCGCTCGGCGGCTACCTCGCGCTGACGATGCGCCGGACGGGGTCGCGGCGCCGACGCTGAGGGCGGTGAAACGGGGACTGTCGCCCCCCACTCGGGGTGTCCTACACTCGGCGGGTGGCCGACCCCGACGGCGCACTCGCGCACCCCCCGATGCGAGCCGAGCGTGTCACGCGCGCTCGGGCGCCGATCGGTGCGGAGCCGTTCCACGCCGTCCTCGTGGCCGCGCAGGCGGGCGCCCGTTGGGCGAACTCCGAGCTCTGGAGCGAGTACGCGCCGGCGGTCGCCGCATTCGTCAGGGCCCGGGGCTCGCGCGAGCCCGACGACGTGACGAGCGAGGTGTTCCTGGCGGTGTTCGACCGGTTGGGCGCGTTCCGGGGCGACGAGGCCGACTTCCGCGCGTTCGTCTTCACGATCGCGTACCGCCGGCTCACCGACGAGCTGCGCCGTCGCGGGCGTCGCGGAGAGCACGAGGAGTGGCAGCAGGGCTTGGACGCGCGGCGTGCCCCGAGCGCCGAGGACGAGGCCCTCGGCCGGTTGGGCGACCGGTCCGCCCGCGAGCTGATCGACTCGCTCGTGCCGGATCAGCGCGACGTGATGGTGCTCCGGATCCTGGCCGACCTCACCGTCGACCAGGTCGCGGTCGTGCTCGGCAAGCGCCCGGGGGCCGTGAAGGCGCTGCAGCGGCGGGCCCTCGAGTCGTTGCGGAGGAAGATCGCGACCGGCCGTACCCCTGCGCGGGCGTTCGGCGATGGCAGGGAGTGAGATGACGAGGCACCGGATCACCGACGACGACGCAGAGGCGCTGCTGCACGGCCGTTCCCCCCGCGGGCGTGACGAGCTCTCCCCCCTCGCCGATGCGATCGCCGGGTTCCGGGCATCGTCATCCGGGGGGTCGCCGCGGCCGAGCGCCGCGGTGGCCTCCCGACTCGACCTCGGCCATCGGTCCGAGGTCGAGTTCGTCCCCGATGCGGACCCGGATGCGACGGCGCCCGCCCCTGCGCGCACGCCGTCGGCGAGGAGACGAGTGGTGGTGGAGTGGTTCGCGGGCCTGGGGCTCGCGGCGAGGATCTCGATGGGCGCGGTCGCCGCGGTGGCCGTGGGCGCGACGGGTGCCGGCGCGGCCGGTGCTG
>NZ_SDPL01000247.1 GCF_004135055.1 Agromyces binzhouensis
GCCGCCGCGCTCCTCCTCCCGGTCGCGGCGCTCCGCGAGACGCGGACCCCGGTCGCCGCATCCGCGGTGATCGCCGGCGTCCTCGCGATCGCGGCGCTGCTCCAGGTGCCGACCGCCGGGTCGTGGACCGTGGCCGGACTGGCGATCGCCGCGACGGCGGTGATCCCCGTGGTGCTCGTGGCCATGGGGGTCCGCGGATTCCGGCGGCTCGTCGGGCGCGAGCTCGACCTCTCGCTCGTGCAGTCGACCGTCGCGACTCCGCGCTCCGCCGTCGGCATGCGCGCCTCGGAGGAACTCGCGGAGCTCGACTACGACGCCGAGTCGCTGCTGGAGGACGTGGGATCGGGTCGCATCTCGATCCCCCTTCCGACCGAGGCCGCCGAGCGGGCGGGCATCCTCGCCGCCCGGCTGCGCATCCGGCTCATCGAGGGCCGCACCGACACCTGGCTGCGTCACGCGGTCACCGAGTCGGCGTACCTCAGCCGACGCGTGCGCATCGACGACCCGCAGGGCCTGGCCGGCCTGCTCTCGCCGACGCAGCGCGAGGGGCTCCTCCTTGCGCTCTGGCTGGTCGCCGGCCAGCGTCGACGCAAGGCGAACGAACCCCCGCTCGAGGTCCGCGTCCAGTGCCGCGAGACCGAGGTCGAGGGCCCGCTCGACGACGACCCAGAGGTCGGCCCGCGATCCGGCGAGCTGGCCGCCGTCGCGATCGGACTCGACGTCTCCGGTCTCACGGCGCGCCGCGTCGATGCGGCGGCATGGGACGCACTCGATAATGTCGGTGTACACGAGATCGTTCCGAGTCCGGAGGGATTCCGCATCGAGCTCGAGTGCCGGATCGACCCCACGGTCCGGAATCCGGCGCCGCCCAGCGCCGTCAACCCGAGGGGAGCATGACGTGCCCGAACCCGAGATGCCGCCCATCCGACTCGCCGTGGTCGACGATCACCGGATGCTGCTCGGCGCTCTCACGGAGTGGCTGCGCGGCGCGACCGACGACGTCGACCTCCTGGCAGCGGTGCCGTCGTGGTCCGAGCTCCTCGCCCACCCGGAGTTCCCGGTCGACGTCGTCCTCCTCGACCTCGACCTGCGCGACAACATCCCGATCTCGATCAAGCTCTCGACCCTGAAGTCGGCCGGCGTGCGGACCATGCTCATGAGCACGTACTCCGAGCCGGCGGTCGTCCGCGAGGCACTCGGCGCCGGTGCCCTCGGCTACCTCGTGAAGTCCGAGCCCGTCGAGACGATCGTCGAGGCGATCCGCGCGGCCCGGAACGGCGAGCAGTACCTGTCGCAGGAGCTCGAGGACGCGCTGCAGTCCGATGGCGCGGCACCTCGCCTGAGCGCGCAGGAGCGTCGCGTGATGGCGCTCTACGGTGCCGGCCAGCCGGTCAAGGCGGTCGCATTCCAGCTCGGGATCTCCGAGGAGACCGCCAAGAGCTACCTGAAGCGGATCCGGGAGAAGTACCGCCTCGCCGGCTACGACGTCGGGACGAAGGTCGCGCTCCGCAAGCGCGCGATCGCCGACGGCATCCTGCTCCAGTCCGAGTAGGTCAGTCGCCGATCGCGCCGAACGCCCCCGTCACCGACGGCAGCGGGATGCCCCGGCGACGGCGCGCGCGGTCGAGCGCGAAGGTCCCGAGGGCGAGGATGCTGCCCGAGACCGTGAGCAGGAGCCCGACCCACACGGGCGCCACGTAGCCGAGGCCGGAGGCGATGACGAGTCCGCCGAGGATGGCGCCGAGGCTGTTGCCGATGTTCAGCGCCGAGTGGTTCAGGGCCGCCGCGATCGACTGGCTGTCGCGTGCGACGTCCATGAGGCGTGCCTGGATCGTGGGCGAGAGCGCCGCCGCGGAGGCGCCGACGAGGAAGACGCCGGCGCCGAGTCCGAGCGGGTGCTGCGCCGTGGCCCCGAGCAGGACGAGCGAACCGGAGAGGGTCGCGAAGAACAGGTACATCGATCGGCGCACGCTCCAGTCCGCGAGGCGCCCGCCGACGAGGTTGCCGATGGTCATGCCGAGGCCGAAGACGACGAGCACGATCGGCACCGCGCCGGCGGGCAGGCCGGTCACCTCGGTCGCGAGCGGCGCCACGTAGCTGTACACGGAGAAGAGGCCGCCGAAGCCGACAGCGCCGATCGCGAGCGCGAACCACGCCTGGGTGCGCGTGAAGATGCGGAGCTCGCGCTTCATCGTCGCTCCGGCGTCGCCCGGCTGCCACGGCAGTGCCACGGCGACGGCGAGGAACGTGGCGACGAAGATCCCGGCGACGACGAGGTAGGCGATGCGCCATCCCGCCTGCTGGCCGAGCCAGGTGATGGTCGGGACGCCGACCACGTTCGCGATGGTGAGCCCGGAGAGGACGAGGGCGACGCCGCGGGCGCGCTTGCCCGGCCCCATGAGGCTCGCCGCGACGAGCGAGGCGATGCCGAAGTAGGCGCCGTGCGGGAGCGCGGCGACGAAGCGCGCAGCCACGACGAGCTCGAACGTGGGCAGGAGCGCCGACGCGATCGTGCCGAGGCTGAAGGCGGCGAGCAGCGCGAGGAGCAGCCGCTTGCGCGGCCAGCGGGCCGCAGCGGCGGCGATGGTCGGGGCGCCGACGACGACGCCCAACGCATAGGCGGAGATGATCCACCCCGCGGCGGCGTTCGCCGCATCCGTCGACTCCGCGGACAGGCCCGGCAGCAGGTCGGCGGCCATGTCGGGCAGGAGGCCCATGGCGACGAACTCGGTCGCGCCGATGCCGAAGCCGCCCATCGCGAGCGCGAGGAGGGCGAAACGGATCCGGGCCGGCGACGGCGTCGTCGGCCCGTGGGAGTCGGGGGTCACCGATCGATCATCGCACGGATCGAATCGATTCGACAACCCGCTGCCGCGTGCCCGGAGCCGGGGCCCGTCGGGGTCGATCGCCTCGGGCCCGGGGTTCGACGCGGGCTCAGCCGTCGTTGTCGATGGCGGCCTCGAGCCGATCGACCTTCGCGTCGAGTTCGCCCGAGTACCCGGGCCGGATGTCCGCCTTGAGCACGAGGGAGACCCGCGAGCCGTAGCCGGCGACCGCGTCGCACGCGTCCTTCACGACCCGCATGACCTCGTCCCACTCCCCCTCGATCTCGGTGAACATCGAGGTCGTGCGATTCGGCAGTCCGGACTCGCGCACGATCCGCACCGCAGCCGCCACCGCGTCGTGCACGGACCCGTCGCTCCGTCCGGTCCCACTCGGTGCGACCGAGAACGCCACCAGCATGAGGATTCCTCCCTGAGGTCGACGGCGCCGGGAGCGCCGGAGGTCACGACGCCGTTCGGGGGCGCCGCTCGCTCCCAGCCTGCCACACCGCACGGACCGACCATCCGAGCAGGACGAACAGGAGCACGACCTTCACCGTCAGCAGCAGGACGAACCCCGGGTTCGCGATGAGCAGCCATGCGTACCAGTACGGGTAGATGACGTGCGTGAGCACTGCGATCGCAGCGGCGACGGCCGCCGGCGTGAGGAACCGGGACCCGCCGAGCACGAGGCCGAGCACGACGGGTGCTGCGAGCCACGTGACGAACTGCGGCGAGCCCACCTTGTTCGCGAGCATCAGCACGGTGGTGAACGCCACCGCGAGCGGCGGCAGCAGCGCGCCGAGGTGGGCGCCCCGGCGCGCAGAGCGCGCCCCCGCAGCCAGCACGGCGGCGATCCCGAGCACCATCAGCGGAGTGGTGAGCGAGGCCGCGACATCCGCCCCCGGCCCCTCGATCTGGAAGGTCAGGATGTCCCGGTCGTACACGATGGTCGCGGCGTCGGTCCCGGCCACGATCCACCACATCCAGGCCACGGCGAGCGGCGCCTCGATCTGCAGCCCGCGCTCGGCCTGCTCGGCGACGAAGCCGAACGCGTTGGCGCCCGATCCGGCGATGAGGCTCACCCCGATGATCCCGATCGACAGCGTCGCGGCGACCGTGAACACCTCGAATCGGCGCCGGTGCGCCACCAGCATCGCCGCGACGAGCGCTGCCGGCCACACCTTGATCCAGGTCGCGACGGTCAGGAGCACGGCGGCCACCCGGGGCCGCCCCGCCGCCCACAGCAGGCCGACGATCGCGAACGGCACGGTCACGGCATCGATCCGGCCGAGCGCGATCGGACCGAGGAACGCGAGGAAGGCCAGCCACCACCAGGCCGCCGCCCTGCGACGCCGGGAGAAGGCGCCCCGACCGAGCAGCACCGAGAAGGCGATCGCGTCGAGGACGGTCACCATGCCGAGCCAGGTCACCCCGTACCAGGCCGATCCGAACGCGAGCGCGGCCGTCATGGGCGCGAACGCCAGGATCGGGTACACCCACGGCGTGTCGATGCCCATGCGCAGGAATCCGAGCTGCGCGGTCTCCGCCCAGACCCGGTACACCGCGGTGACGTCGCCGAGCGGCCAGCCGGGCGCGTAGAGGTTCAGGAGCGCGAGCCCGAGGTGCACCGCTCCGAACGCGACCCAGAGGGCGGCCCGCCCGCCGAGGCGCGAGGGGCCGCGACGCGGGGCCCCCGGCCGGTGCCCCGCGACGTCGGTGCCGGACTCCGCCATGGCATCCGAGCCTAACCGCGCG
>NZ_SDPL01000248.1 GCF_004135055.1 Agromyces binzhouensis
CCTGCGGCGCCGTCGGTTCGGGTCCCGTGGGGTCCGCCATTCTCGAGAGCGCGTCGGCGGCCGCGCGCGCGGCCGCCAGTGCGGCGCGGTCGTCGCGGTGGACGAGCCAGTTCAGGGTGATGCCGTCGGAGAACGCGACGAGCACGCCCGCGACCTCCGAGACGGAGACGCGCCACGCGACGCCGGCGCGCTCGGCGGCCAGCGTGAGCGCCTCCTCGGCGAAGTCGGCGTAGCGCCGGTACTGCGCGACGGCGAGCGGATGGCGCTCCGGAGCGCGCAGGGCGTGCTGCGTGAGCTCGAGCATGGCCTGCTCGTGCGCCGGATCGGCGCGGAGGTGCTCGAGGTAGCGCAGGAAGCCCGCCTCGATGACCTCGCGCAGGTCGCCGTCCACCTCCGGCAGCGGCAGCACGGCCTGCGTCTCACGTGCCACGACCGCCGCCGTGAGCTCGTCGAGGAACGCCTCGCGCGACTCGAACGCGTAGTGGAAGCTCGCGAGCGACATCCCCGCCTCGGCGACGATGGCCCGCGTGGAGGCGCCGGCGATGCCCTCGCGGGCGATGACCCGCAGTCCCGCCTCGATGAGCGCGGGGCGGCGCTCGGCGGCGGACATGCGGGACACGGCACTCCTCTCGGCGTGCTCGACCTCGGCGCCGGAGACACGGCACTGGGACAACCGTCCCAGTTCGTCCAAGTATGCCCGCACCGCGCGCGCCGCACCAGCCTCCCGGTACGCTCGCAGCATGCGCCTCGGGGTTCTCGACGTCGGATCCAACACCGTCCACCTGCTCGTGGTCGACGCGCACCCCGGCGCCCGGCCGATCCCCGCCGCGTCGCACAAGGCGGTCCTCCGGCTCATGCGCTACCTGGACGACGACGGGTCGATCAGCGAGGCCGGCGTCGAGGCCATCCTCGAGGCCGTCCGCGAAGCGTCCGCCGTCGCGAAGGAATCCGGCATCGACGAACTCCTGGCGTTCGCCACCTCGGCCATCCGCGAGGCGACGAACGGCGCAGAGGTGCTCGCGCTCATCGAGGAGGCCGCAGGGATCCACCTCGACGTGCTGAGCGGTGCCGATGAGGCCCGGATCACGTTCCTCGCCGTCCGCCGCTGGTACGGCTGGTCGGCGGGCCGCATCCTGCTCTTCGACATCGGCGGCGGCTCGCTCGAGATCGCCCACGGCGGCGACGAGGTCCCCGACAACGCGCGATCCGTGCCGCTCGGCGCCGGCCGCTCCACGATCGAGTACCTCTCGACCGACCCGCCGACCGACGAGCAGGTCGACGCGCTCCGCACGCACGCCCGCGCCGTCCTCCGATCGACCGTCGACGAGATCGGCGGTATCCCCGAGGTCGACCACGTGGTCGGGTCGTCGAAGACCATCCGCTCGCTCGCCCGGCTCGCAGGGAGCACCGAGGAGGGCGTCGGCTCGGAGGAACGCAGCATCCTGAAGCTCTCGCGCCTCGACGACTGGATCCCGCGCCTCGCACGGATCCCCGCCGACGCGCGCCCCAACCTCCCCGGCATCACCGCCGACCGGACGTTCCAGATCGTGGCGGGCGCGGTCGTCCTCTCCGAGACGATGCGCGCCTTCAAGGCGAAGACGCTCGAGGTCTCGCCGTGGGCGCTCCGCGAGGGGCTCATCCTCCGACGGATCGACCGGTTGTCCTGACCCGCTCGGCAGCGACCGCCGACGCAGCCGGCAGCGACGGCCGATCGAGTGCTCCCGCTGGGATTCGAACCCAGACTGAGGCGAGTTTAAGTCGCCTGCCTCTGCCGATTGGGCTACGGGAGCGCGGTGCCGGCCGAAGGGGCCGGCACCGCGTCACAGCATAGGGCGCGCTACTTGGCGGCGACGGCCTTCTCGACCTGCTTGGCCGACTTCGCAGCGGGCTTCTTGGCCTCCGACTTCGCCGGAGCGGCCGGCGCCGCGACCTCGCCCGCGGGCTTCGGACGCGCGGCGAAGCGCTCGAACTCGGCGCGCGGGTTCTGCACCGCGCTGAGCGAGACGATGTCGCGCCCGAGCCAGAAGTTGTTCCACCAGCCCCAGAACACGCGGAACTTGCGCTCCCACGTCGGCATCGCGAGACCGTGGTAGCCGCGGTGCGCGAACCACGCCAGCAGGCCCGTGATTGCGATCTTGCCCGACTGGAAGGCGCCGGAACCGATGCCGAGGCCCGCGACCGCGCCGAGGTTCTTGTGGAAGTAGTCCTTCGGCTCCTCACCGCGCAGGACCGCGACGATGTTCTTCGCCATGAGCTTGCCCTGGCGCACCGCGTGCTGCGCGTTCGGCACGCAGTAGCCGCCGACGCCGCCGCCCGTGAGGTCGGGCACGGCGGCGATGTCGCCGGCCGCCCAGGCGTCGGCGACGATGTCGTCCTCGTCGCCCACGCGAAGGTCGGGGCGCGCCTTGATGCGGCCCCGCTCCTCGACGGGCAGGTCGCTCGTGCGCACGATCGCCGGGTTCGCCATGACGCCGGCGGTCCACACGATGAGGTCGGTCTCGAAGGTCTCACCCGTCGAGAGCTCGATCCGGCCGTCGACGGCGCTCGTGAGCTGGGTGTCGAGGTGGATCTCGGCGCCGCGCTGGGCGAGGTGCTTGATCACCCAGTGGCTGGTGGGCAGCGACACCTCGGGCATGATCCGGCCCATCGCCTCGATGAGGTGGAAGTGCGTGTCGTCGAACGAGAGCTGCGGGTAGAACTCGAGCAGCGCGCTCGCGAAGGAGCGGAGCTCGGCGAACACCTCGATGCCGGCGAAGCCGCCGCCGACGACGACGACCGTCAGCAGGCGGTCGCGCTCGGGGCCCGCGGGGAGGTTCGCGGCCTTGTCGAAGTTGGTGAGCAGGCGGTCGCGGATCGCGACGGCCTCCTCGATGGTCTTGAGGCCGTACGCCTGGTCTGCCACGCCCGGGATCGGGAACGTGCGCGAGACGGCGCCGCCCGTGACGACGACCACGTCGTAGTCGAACTGCCACGGCTCGCCCGCCTCGGGCGTGATGGTGGCGGTCTTCGACGCGTGGTCGATGCCGGTCACCTTCGCCGTGATGACGTTGGTCTTCTTGAGGTGGCGACGCAGCGACACGACCGAGTGGCGGGCCTCGATCGAGCCCGCGGCCACCTCGGGGAGGAAGGGCTGGTAGGTCATGTACGGCAGCGGGTCGACGACGGTCACCTCGGCTTCGCCGGGACGCAGCCACTTCTCGAGCTTCCACGCCGTGTAGAACCCCGCATAGCCGCCACCGACGATCAGAATCTTGGGCACGGTGAATGGACTCCTTGGATCTGTGATGCCTGCGTCGCCTACGCGTCGGAGCGCGTGGAACGCCTGATGTGCCGAGTGGCGCCGATGCCCAACAGCGCTGCTAGCGTACCAAACCCGGCGACCAGCGAGAGCGGCACCGTGATATAAGACAACGTCCACGGGGTCGGCAGGAGGGTCTTCGCGCTGTCAGCGCGCGGAGGCGGGGGGTCGGCGATGGGCACGATCTCCTGGTCGTCGGTGCTCTCCGAGCCCTCCGCGTCGGGGAGGTCGGCGCGCCGATGCACGCGGATCCAGTCCTCGAGGCTGCCGAGCGGGTTCTGCTCCACGGCCTCGACCTCGGCCGTGAGCGCCGCGACCGGATCGATGATGCCGTAGCCGTAGAGCGGGCCGGGCACCTCCTCGCCCTTCGGATCGGAGGTGCGGATGATGCGGTTGATGACGTTCGCGGCGTCCAGCTCCGGGTACGCGGAACGGACGAGCGCGACGAGACCGGAGACGAGGGGCGCCGCAGCGCTCGTGCCGGACCACACCACATGGCTCCCGTCGGGCAGCACGCCCACCAGGTCCTCGCTCGGTGCGGCGACGGCGATGGTGATGCCCTGCGAGCTCGCGTCGAAGCTCGCGTTCTGGTCGCGGTCCACGCCGGCGACGGCGAGCACTCCCGGGACCGTCGCCGGCGCGCCGACCTGGGTCGTGCCCGACCCGCGGTTGCCTGCGGCGGCGACCACCACCACGTCGTTCTCGAACGCGTAGCGGAACGCGTCGTCCCAGCTCTCCGGCCAGTCCGGCGTGTTCCGAGTCAGCGACATGTTGATCACGTCGGCACCGTTGTCGACCGCCCAGACGACGGCCTCGGCGATCTGGTCGTCGTTGGTCTTCTCCGCCCCCGTCTCGAGACCGAAGGCGACGGATGCCGTCAGCAGGTCGGCATCGGGGGCGACGCCGATCACGCCGTTGCCCTCGCCGGTGCCGCGGCCCGCCAGGAGCGAGGCGACCATGGTGCCGTGCTCGTCCTCTTCACCCACGGGCGTCTGGCCGTCGGACGAGCCGATGCCCGAGACATCCGTTCCGCCGATCACGACGCCCTCCAGCTCGGCGACGTCGCCGTTCACGCCGGTGTCGATGATCGCGACCGTCACGTCGTCGCCGCGCGACATCGTCCACGCCTGGGTGAAGCCGTAGTCGTTCAGCCAGTACTGGAGGTCGCGGACCGTGTCGGCCTGAGCGGGCGCGGCGCCCGAGAGCGCGAGCACGCCGGCGACGACGGCCGCGACGCCCGCCCGCCAGGTCGGCCGGCGA